>CASGCC010000012.1 GCA_949299585.1 uncultured Bacillota bacterium
CAAAAGCGGCATAATCATCATCTTTGACCTTAAAACCTAGATATCCTTTATATTGCACCAGCGACATATCATAGTCATTGCCGCCATTGACCATATCTTGCATGACCAAGATACCTAAACGATCGCAATGATAATACCAGCGCTGGTTTTCTATTTTAACATGCTTGCGCAGCATATTAAAGCCCATTTCTTTTACGGTCTGCAATTCATAGATCATCGCCTCATCGCTAGGATATGTATATAGTCCATCACAATTATAGCCTTGATCTAACAAACCGCTTAAAAACAAAGGCTTATTATTCAACATAAACCGGATATGCCCATGACGATCCTTGCCTTTGCTAAACTTTCGCATGCCAAAATAGCTTTTGATATAATCATCAGCTGTTTCGATATAAACATCATATAAAAAGGGATTATCCGGGGTCCATGATTTAAACGTATCAAATTTTAATAAGATCTGCTTATCTTTGACGATATCCTTAAATACATCATGGCCATTGTCTCTTACCGTTATGACGGCTTGTTCGAAATCACCAAATAGTTGGATGAATACGCTGGCATCATCAAATAACGGCGTGATCTTGATATCTTCGATATGTCTTTCACAAACATCTTCTAGCCATACCGTGCCCCATATACCAGCCGTTGGCTTATACCATATCGTATCCGGTTGCAGATGCTGCTTGCCATAGGCATAAATGCCTTTATCGCTGCGATCGCTGATCGCAACGATCAAAACATTCTCATCTTGTAAAAAACGGGTAACATCCATGCTAAAAGGCAGATAACCACCACTATGCATGCCAACTTCAACATTATTCAAATAAACCACACATTTTTGATCTACCGCTTCAAAATGCAAGATCGTGCGCTCATTGGTACGCCGATAACTAAAACGTTTGCGATACCATAAAACTTCATCATCATGCAGGATCTCCGGTGCTTTGCTTAAAGGCGAACCAACAGGAAAAGGGACCAAAATATTTTGATAATTTGATCCTGGCTGTCCATCTTTTGCTGTGATCTCATATTGCCAAATACCATTTAAGCAAGTATAGCTATCCCTTTGCATATGCATCCGGGGATACTCGCTGAAACAATTTTTGACATCGATCTTTTTCGCCCATCTTGTCTGCATAATTTTACCTATATTAATATGGTATATTTTACCATATTGCTTAAAAAAACCAAAATAGTTGCCTAATATCCTATGATTTTATTTCTTATAAGCTAGACCTAACGCTTCTTTAAAAAATAGTCTTGATCCTTCATCCACCGAAGAACAAACATCTTTTGCTTCAAGATCATAATAATATTTATGGCTTTTGATATCGATCGCCAATGAATCAAGCGGAAAACCCGCCACGATCTTATGATGTGGCTTAGCACAAAGGATAAATGGTTCTGTAGCAATAGCATCATCCATCTTTGCATAGTGATGCTCATCATCAACAATAAGATATATCGCATTTTTATAGCGTCCGGTCAGCTTCCCGCCATATCTAGCAGCTAAAGAACCATAATATGCCAGCATTTCTTCATCAGATAGCTCTTTGCCATCTACTCTTCTTACATGGATGCCCGGCTACTTATCTTCAGGAAGCTCATCAAAATATAAGCCGCTATCACAAGAAAATATCGGCATCTTAAATGCTGCATGATACGCCATGGCCTTCAGCTTAGCATTTTCCAAAGGCGAATTACCGTTTTCCTCAACTTTAGGAACATGCTTATTTAATTCATTTAAACCAATGATGCTGATATTTGACCCTTGCAAGGCATGACGCATCGCCTGAAGCTTTGCCTCATTGGTCGTGCCATATATGATCTTCATTCGGTCACCTCTTTTTCGTCAAACATTATAGCATATATTTGATCAACTAAAAAAACTGCCAGCCTAAGCTAGCAGTTCATTATCAAATCTTATTTAGTGATCGTTTCACCAGCAAGTTTACCGAATACAACGGTATCAACTACGGCGTTACCACCTAAACGGTTAGCACCATGGATACCACCGGTAATTTCACCAGCTGCTACTAAACCAGGAATGACATTGCCTTCAGCATCTAATACATGACCTTCGGTATCGATCGATACACCACCCATGGTATGATGCAAGCAAGCTGTACGAGGTGTTGCAACCCATGGACCATTTTCCAGTTTGCAATCAAATAATGTACGGCCAAATTCATCTTCACCAGTTTCAACAGCGGTATTGTAAGCTTCAACGGTAGCCTTCAAAGTTTCAGGATCGCAGCCAAGTTTTTCAGCCATTTCATCAAGCGTATCAGCAACGATGATATATCCTTCTTCTTCCATCTTGCTGAAATCGAAGCCATCAGCGGTCTTAGCTGTTGCGATATCAGTATAATCACCATCAGCTGATTCTAAGAAATAGAACATGCTATCTGGTTGCTGCAATACTTCTAAGCAGATCTCATCACGACGGCCATCTTCACGAACGAAACGTTCACCATTCTTGTTGATGAAGATTTCTTGAGAAGTACCATTTACACAACGAGGAGGATATTTGGTCAATTGACCATTCTTAACATTTCCTAAGTATAACAATTGGATCTGTTCCATATCGGTCAAGCCTGCGCCAACTTCCAATGCCATCGCGATACCATCGCCTTGTGATGAAGATACACGGTTAGTGGTCATAACTTTCGTTAGATCGGTTGCATCCCATTTACCAGAAGTGTTGTATTCTTCGATCATTTCGCTGTTAGCTGCGAAACCACCGGTTGCTAATACAACGCCTTTATTTGCATGATATGTAACTTCATTGCCATATTTATCAACAGCTGTAACGCCATTAACGGTACCATCTTCACCTTGTAATAATGACTTACCGGTCATAGAAGTAACAACTTTGACATCTAAGCCATCATTGATTGCTTCCATATAAGTAGAGATAAAGCCTGTTCCCATTGGCATTACCGATGTATGGGTACGTTGCCACAATGAACCAGCACCCTGACTGATCTTATCTTCAAATTCCATACCTAAAGATTGGATCCATTCATAACCAGGAGTTGCTTGATGGGTCAATACTTCAACTAGATCAAGATCAGCTACATTATCGCCGCCTTGATATGTTTGTAATTCAAACCAATTATCAGAATCAAATAAAGTAGTCTTGCCGCTTGCTTTATATGCTTCCCATTCTTCTTTGACCTCAGCCTGTAAAGCCGCATGTTCATCGCTTACTGGCGTAACAGCCAAAGCATCTTCAACCGTCTTCTTAACGGCATCGCTCATTTCAACTTGTGATTGTAAAGCTTCATCTGGATTATTATAGATAGCTCCACAAACTAGGGTATCACCACCAACGGCACCATTCTTTTCGATAACGATTACGCTAGCACCATTTTGCGCAGCGGAAATTGCAGCTGCCAAACCAGCACCACCGCCACCAACAACGATAACATCAGCTGTTTCTTCATTGCTTTCTAAAGCTGCAGGTTCGTAAGGCGTGTTCCATTCATTTTCAACATCAGCACCTGCTTGGGTCATACAATCCTTAACAGCTGTCAATACGGCAGAACTGGTAATGGTTGCTCCAGATACCATATCGACTGCCAATGTTTGTTGTTCAACGATCTTCTTTGGAATCGATACGACTGGGATTTCCCCTTCCATCTCACCATCGATCAAGACACCACCAATACCTGGAGTTTCTTCATCGCTGGTCACTTCAACGCTTTCGATCGCTGAATCGCTGACCGTTACCGAAACTTCTACCAAGCCATTCATGCCTTGAGCGCTTGCGGTATAAGTTCCAGCAGTTAATTTGCCACCAGTACTAGCAGTTTCATCTGTAGTCTGGGTCGTGTTTGAGCATCCTGACACGCTTAACATCAAACAAGCAGCCAGGACTAATGCCCACATCTTTTTCATGTTTCTTTTCTCCCTCTATCACAACGATTCGAAACTAAAATTATTTTTCTATAGGTAGTTTGCGTGTGATACACAATACGCCTTTTTGTGATAACTTTATCATACTCTTGGCTCCACCAAATTTCAAGGGCTTTGTTATATTTTTCACATTTAAGATATTTAAAAAAAGCACCTAAGTGCTTTTTAACGATATAAATTATTCAATATGGTCGTATGCCGAACAAAATATCCGCGATTCTTAAAATATTTTTCTGCCCTTTCGATCAATTCATGATCACGCGTGATCCCAAAGACACAAGATCCTGAGCCGGTCATCAAGCTGCCATCAAAACCAAGTTCCAGCATCTTTGCTTTGACCTTAGCAATTTCTTTGTTCAGCTTAAAGCTAGATGCTTCTAAACTATTGCCTAATAATTTGGTAACTTGTTCATAATCATTAGTTTCTAACGCTGTTTTCAAACCTAAGACATCAGGATGTTCGCAATCCATCTTATCGATCATCTCAAAAGCTTTCTTGGTCATGATGCCACGATGCGGCTTGACCAGAAACACCTCGAAAGGACAATTCAGTTCAAATGGTTCGATGATATCCCCGATACCGCTAACCAAAGATGGTCTGTTCATGCAACAAAATGCTACATCGGCGCCAACTTTGGTCGCCAGCTCGATCATCTTGCTGTTTGGCATATCTAGCTTCAACAGCTTTCTGATCAACCGAATAGCTGCAGCACCATCGCTGCTGCCCCCAGCCAATCCCGCCTGGGTAGGAATATGTTTGGTAAGGTTGATCTTAAAGTTTTCTTTGAAGCCATATTCTTCTTTTAAAACCTTTATCGCTTTGATTACCGTATTTTTATCATTTAACGGTAAATAACCAACATTTTGGGTCATGGACATTTCCGGAGCGATCTCCATTTCCAAAACATCATAAAAATTGATCGGCACCATGATCATCTTCAGTTCATGATAACCATCATCCCTTATACCTACGACATCCAAACTTAAATTAATCTTTGCATAAGCTCTTTCTTTCATGATCATACCCCTCATATAACTGAATAAATTGCTTCAGATCAAGTTCTTGGGCCCTTACATTGCTCATAAGATCGCTATCATTGATGAGCTTTTGCGCTAGCTCACCATCCTGCAGATATTCGCGCAAATTGTTATATAATGTCTTACGGCGCTGCTTGAAACAAGCTTTTACCAAAGCAAAGAAAGCCTTTTGATCATTGACCTTGATCCTTTCATGCTGCGAAAATTGGACGACAGCACTATCAACATTAGGTTTAGGATTAAAGACATTGCGGCTTACCTTGATGATGGTCTTGACATCATATAGATATTGGCTCATAACGCTCAAAGCATTATAATCCTTGCTGTTGACCTTGGCGCTAAAACGATCAGCCACTTCTTTTTGCATCATGACCGTGATCTTATCGACCTGCTGTTCACATTCAAATAGCTTAAATAAGATCGGGGTCGTGATATAGTATGGCAAATTAGCGCATACTACGACCTTGCCATATCTTGCGCGCAAATCTTTTACGGTCGTTGCTAGATCACAATTTAAAAAATCTTCATTGATGATCTCGATATTATCCAGATCGCTTAAGCTATAAGCCAAGACATCCAGCAATTTGGTATCGATCTCATAAGCCAGCACATGCTTAGCTCGTAGAGCTAGCATCTGGGTCAAAGCGCCAATGCCCGGGCCGATCTCGATCACGCAGCCATCCTGGCAATCCGCCTTTTCCGCAATATTTTCCACGATACGACCATCGGTAAGAAAGTTTTGACCATAACCTTTTTTTGCCCTTAAATCAAATTTTTCCAAAATCTCATTGGTACGAGCAACGCTAGCTATTATCTTCATCCCTTAAAACCTTTCTGATATCTTCTTTATTTAATTGTAACATATTGCAGCGTTTTAATAACTGTTTTGTATTACATTTACCGATATGCAGCTTAGCTCCTACATAATTTCTTAGCTTGGCACTATCGCTTTGACCGCTTAAACCAAGTTCCCATAGATCATCCATATTTAAGGTTGGCTGATAATCGCCATAAGTAAGTAGATTTTCTAGCGCTTCCTTTAATACTTCATAAGGTGCGTGTTCTATACCTACCTTATGCTTGAAACGACAATCATCCGCCTGTAAAAAAGCATTCTTACAGCCTTTTATCTTATTATTTATCGTGCTACGGATCTTTTCTCCCGGGCTATCTGGATCACAAAAGATGATGACTCCCCGCCCTTTTTGTGCTTTAGCGATCAAACCTAACGTAAAATCACTAAGACAAGTACCATGAGTTTCGATGGTATCACAATCAAAATAACGCTTTAAATTTAAGGTATCATTCTTACCTTCTACCACAATAATTTCTTTGATCATTTTCGATATTCACCTATATATTCCGGATAGCCTTTTTCTAAGGCCTTAAAAAATTCCCATTTTTCATATTCTACATGACAGATCTTTACCCATAGCCAGATTACCAACAGCATTGATGCACAAACTATCAAACTAAAAGCCATGGCATCCGTATATGCTTTTTGCAAGCCTAAAAAAGCTATCAGCAAAAACAATACGGCATAACCAAATAATACCAGATAACATGCTTTATTCTTTCGGTGATATTTGTTCATGATGATATGATATACCGCATCAAGTTCTTGACGAGTAAACTTGTGCAGCATGATCTTTTGTTTTACTTGTTTGTTCAAACGTGTCGCTAAACTTATCCTTGCGTACATTGTTCATTTTGCTCCTTATCGAAATCTATTGGTTTCATCTGCAAGCGCCATTGTAAGATGTTATCCACGCTGCGCAAGACAACGATCGAACTAACGATCGGGGCAATAAGATCGGAAATGCTCTGTGCTAAAAATGCGCTGGTTGCCCCGAAAAAGCACGGTAAAAGCAATAAAGCCGCAAAGTAAATACCTTTACGAAAGAAAGATAATGGCAGTGATAAGCGTACTGCTCCTAAAGCGGTAAGCCCATCAACCAGTTCATATTGCAAACCAAGCGGAATGATGAACAAGGTCATGATCCTGATCGCAGTCAAGCTTTGCTCGATGACCACCGGATCACTCGAAAATAAATATACAAAATATCTTCCTGCCAGCCAAACCACCGCAAACATGATGATCTCAAATCCTATGCAAACCTTGCTGATATATTTCCACGCCTGCTTTACCCTATCAACCTGATAAGCGCCATAATTAAAGCTAAGGATACACTGCGTACCGCCGCTGATCCCTCCAAGAGGCATCGTAACCAATAACATGAAAGATTGCGCTACGGTATTAGCCATGATCAAAAGATCAGCCTGCTCATGTCCATAAAATTTCAAGGTCATGTTCATCGCAATGATCATGATATTATCAAACGCAATGATGATAAACTGCGTAAAGCCGATCTTTAAGATCTGCAAGCAATAATCAAGATGCAGCGGTTCAAGTCTAAGATTAACCGTTAATCTTTGTTTGAACAAGACGCCTAGCACAAAGATACAGCTCAAAAGCTGCGACAAGACCGTAGCGATTGCTGCCCCAGCAACCCCCATATCCAACATATAAATAAAGATTGGATCAAGGATGATATTGCCAATAGCGCCGATCAGCACCGAGATCATTCCGGTCTTGGCATAGCCTTGACAATTGATAAAATTATTCATGCCAATACTTAAAAGCGCAAACGGCGTACCTAACAGATAAATGCCAAAATAGCTTTGTGCATAAGGAATCGTGGCATCGCTCGCTCCAAATAGATACAACATATCTTGTTGCCAAGGATATAATACCACCACGACCAGCAAAGATATCACGCTCAGCAAGATAAAGCTATTGCTCATAAAGGATCGTGCCTTGCGCTGATCCTTTTCCCCTAGGGCTATGGCGCAAAGCGGTGCTCCACCAACGCCAACCAAGGAAGCAAAAGCTTGG
Organism: uncultured Bacillota bacterium; assembly: GCA_949299585.1. Classification (GTDB taxonomy): domain Bacteria; phylum Bacillota_I; class Bacilli_A; order Erysipelotrichales; family Erysipelotrichaceae; genus JALEVB01. Next base: position 7,859 of record CASGCC010000012.1, read on the forward strand.
ATCATCGTCACGATTGGTCCACACACTCCGATACCAGCTAACGCAAGATTGCCAATTTCCGCGATATGCCCAATATAGATACGATCGATAACGCTATATAAAACGTTGACAAATTGCGCGATCATGCAAGGGATCGCAATCGCAAAGACCAGTTTGTTGATCTTATCCTTTCCTAAATCATTTTGCATCTAAAACCTCATTTAAATAATTCATCAAAATTACATACTAGCTGCTGTTTAAACTCTTCTTCAGCTATCGCTCTTAATTCACATATCTTCTTACCAGTATAAACCACGTAGGCCGGTTCATTGCGTTTGCCACGAAATGGTTCTGGCGTTAGATATGGACAATCCGTTTCGATCAGCAAGCGCTCCAATGGCACGATCTTGGCAACTTCTTTAGGTTCATGAGCATTCTTAAAGGTAACCGGTCCACCTAAAGAAATATAATAACCAAGCTTAACAAATTCCTTAGCTATTTCTTTGCTGCCACTATAACAATGCATGACCCCTTTGACATCATATTGCTTTAGGATATCGTAAGTATCCTGCATCGCATCACGCGAATGGATGATGATCGGCTTATGCAAACTTTTAGCTAATTCGATCTGCTTGATAAAAATAGCTTTTTGCTGTTCCTTATTATCTTTATCCCAATAATAATCTAAACCGATCTCCCCGATCGCTGTTACTTCTATTTTGTGTGCATAAGTATAAAATTGCTCCCAGATATCATCAGTTAGATTTTTGACATCGCTAGGATGAATACCAACCGCAACTTTAAAACGCTTGTCCGCTTGGCTTAAAGCAAGCGCCCGCTCATATTCATGCCCATAACAGCAAACGATCATGCATCTGCTGATATCCTGTGCTTTGATCCGCGCGATGACCTGATCTAGATCATCAAACGCTTCATCTAAGATATGACAATGACTATCGATCCAACCCATATCATTTACCTAAACAAAACTTGCTGAACAAAGCGTCCAATAAATCTTCGCGCTTAGCTTGACCTAATATTTCCTTTAGGCTTTCATAAGCTAAATTAAGGTCAATGCTGATCAGATCCAGTTCGATATTGGCTTCAATGCCTGCTAAGACATCTTCCATATGCTTTTTAGCTTTGATGGCAAGTCCGATCTGCCTTTCATTATTTAAAGTATCTTTACGATTATCGATGATGGCTTGTTCAAACATTTTATTGATCTTTTCTACCAATTCATCGATATCATTATTAATAGCACTGATATTAATACCATTGGCTACTTTTTGTTTATCTGCCTTATTATAGACCATGATGCATGGCTTATCATGACACAAGGCCAATAACTGTTCATCTTCATCCGTAAGATCAGAAGCATCCATGACCATGATTACCAGCTGAGCCTTATCCAAAGCCGCCTTGCTTTTTTCGATCCCGATCTTTTCAACGATATCATCGGTATCCCTAATGCCCGCGGTATCGATCAAATTCAAGGTAACCTGTCCCAGATTGACACAGCCTTCTACCAGATCCCTGGTCGTACCGGCTACATCGGTAACGATGGCTTTATCTTCTTGCAGCATGGCATTAAGCAAAGAACTTTTGCCAACATTAGGCTTGCCTAAGATCACGGTATCGATACCTTTTTTGATGATGCTGGCATTTTGTGCTTCCTGAATGATCTTTTCGATACGTTCCATAAAATGCTGTGCTCGCGGCAAGATCTTTTCATTGGTCAACACCTCAACATCATCATATTCCGGATAATCGATATTTACTTCGATATTAGCGATCATATCCAAGATATCATCCAATAATGGTTCGATCAAACGCGTAACGCTGCCTTTCAAACTATTGATCGCACTATGCGCCTGTGTGCTTGAAGTCGCATTGATCAGATCATTAACACCTTCCGCCTGACTAAGATCGATCCGTCCATTCAAAAAAGCCCGCTGGGTAAATTCGCCTGGACGCGCCAACCGCGCTCCCATCCCCAGACACAAAGCCAAGATTCTTTTAGTAATATATACTCCGCCATGACAGTTTATTTCCACGATATCTTCACAGGTATAAGAATGCGGAGCACGAAAAACACTAACCAAGACCTCATCCACATCACCTTCATCATCATGGATGAAACCATAATTGATCGTATTAGCAGCGACTTTCGTTAGATCTTTGCTAAAGATCTTAGAAACGATCTCCAGCGCTTGATCGCCGCTCAAACGAATGATCGAGATCGCTTGTTCGCTCAAAGCCGTCGCAATCGCCACAATCGTATCGTTAAACATCTTTTCAGCCTCCTTTTATAAAGCAAAGCAGGTGATGACATGCACCACCTATTCTTCTATACAATTTAATAATTCTAGTATGCGATTAAGATCATCAACATCATTATAACGAATGGTGATCTTTTTATTTTCTACCGTAACCTTGGTCTGCAGACGCTGTTCCATGTAGTTTTCCACATTAGTTAAATTAGGATCTTTGACCTTGACCTTTTTTGGCGGTTTATCCTCATGCAGCTGTTTGACATAGCGTTCAACTTCTCTTACGCTCATTTTCTGTTCAATGATCTTCTTAGCGATCTCGATTATCATATCCTCATCAGCTAAGGTTATCAAAGGACGAACATGTCCTAAGCTAAGCTTGCCTTTAGATACCATATCTTGCACTTCCAATGGTAATTTTAACAAACGTAAGACATTGGCACAATATTCCCGTGATTTGCCAACGCGCTTAGCTAAGATTTCTTGGGTATAGCCTAAGCGATCCATCAAGTTTTTATAAGCATTGGCCTCTTCGATCGCATTAAGATCTTCACGCTGAACATTTTCCAAGATTGCAATTTCCATCATTTGTTCATCGTTAAAATCAACGATGATGGCCGGTACGCTATCAAGTCCAACCTTTTTGGCTGCTCTAAAACGTCTTTCGCCTGCAATGATCTCATAACCTTGTACGCTTTGGCGTAATAACAGCGGGGTAAAGATCCCATGTTCCTCGATCGAGGCAGCTAGTTCCGCCAAAGCCTTTTCATCAAAAACCTTGCGGGGCTGATAAGGATTAGGTCGGATGCTGCTTATAGGGATCTGCGTAGAAGATTGCAGGCTGCTGCTCTCTTCGATATTCGAAATCAGATCTTCGATCCCATCGCCAAAGATATTCTCCAACCCTTGGCCTAAGGCCGGACGTTTAGCTTTCTTTGCCATCTACCTCACTCCTTTGCTATTATTTGCCAGCACCTCACGCACCAAAGACATATAAGCCTTAGCTCCTGATGATTCCATATCATATGTATAGATCGACTGTCCGGTACTTGGTGCTTCCGATAATTTGACATTACGCGGGATATAACTGCGATATACTTTTTCTTTAAAATATTTGCGTACTTCCTGCTGAACTTCCACGCTCAAATTGGTACGCGCATCAAACATCGTCAATAATACGCCTTCGATCGCCAGATGCGGATTAAACAATCTTTGCACCAGGCGGATCGTACTTAACAGCTGGGTCAGTCCTTCCAAAGCATAATATTCGCTTTGCACCGGAATGATGACCGAATCGGCTGCCGTTAAGGCATTGGTATTAAGCAAACCTAATGATGGTGGACAATCGATGATGATGTAATCATAATCATTGCGCACCTCATCAAGCTTGACCTTCAACAGCTTCTCTCTTCCTTCTTTATATTTAGCCATTTCTAGATCAGCACCAGCCAAATTGATATTAGCACATAACACATCTAAACGAGGATCATAGATGGGCATATTGACCACACATTCCGCTACTTTATCTCTTCCTAGCAGTACATCATTAACGGTCTTGGTAAAACCATAGTTCTTGGCACCTATGCCCTGCGTAGCGTTACCCTGAGGATCAAAGTCTACCAATAATATTCTTTTGTTACAATAGGCCAGACCGGCAGCAAGATTGATGCTTGTCGTCGTCTTCCCAACGCCACCTTTTTGGTTAGCTATCGCAATAATTTTCGCCATGATTCCTCCTATTTTTTAAACTTAACCTTAATGATTACTTCCTCATCATTTTCATCCATTTCACTGGTAACCACGATACCGGTCTTACGAACCATATCCAAGCACTGATTTACCGAATTGATCCCGATCTGGATATTGCGGGTAAAGCCCTTGGTAATGACCTTACGTGGTTTTTGTTCTTTATTTTTTAAGGCCGAGATATATTCTTCGGTCTGTCGGACATTTAAATTCTTATCGATGATCCGCCGCATCGTATCTACCTGCTGATCTTTTTCAACAGCCAGCAAGGCCCTAGCATGCCGTTCGCTGATCTTTTTTTCGCTGATGGCCAGCTGAACTTGCTCCGGCAATTGCAGCAAGCGGATCTTATTCGCAATCGTTGATTGCGATTTGCCTAATTTCTTAGCTAGTTTTTCCTGGGTAATATTTGCCAGGGACATTATTTTAACATAAGCCTTAGCTTCTTCGATAGAGGTAAGATTCTCTCTTTGAATATTTTCTACCAATGCTAATTGCGCACTTTGCAAATCATTTGGTTCCATGACCAAACAAGGGACCTCGCTAAAACCTGCCAATACGCAAGCTCTAAACCTTCTTTCCCCCGCAATGATCTCATAACCTTTTTCATCTTTCCGTACGACGATCGGCTGAAGCAAACCGTTTTCTTTGATCGATTCCGCTAATTCTTGCAAGGTTTCTTCATCAAACTGCAAACGCGGCTGAAAACGATTGGCGCGAATCTGATCTACGGCAATTAAAGTTGCATTTTTCATCTATCTTCCTCACAATGGATTTTTCTTGATCTTCGCAAAAGGTCGCGGATACATCGAAGGAGTATGCTTGACCTTGCTAAAATAAAAATTTATCCGCATCGAACCATCTAACAATTGATCATCATATGAACGCTTTAATTCCACTCCTAATTTTTGCAATGCATTTTGTGCTTTATTTAGCTCATTATAGCCATCACTACCTTTAAGCGCGATAAACATTCCACCTTTTTTCACCAATGGAATGCATAACTCGCTAAGCATGGACATGTTCGCAACCGCTCTAGCGCAAACAACATCATACGCTTCCCGCTTTTGTTTCGCATGATCCTCAGCTCTTTCATTTATGATCTGTACATCTTTTAAACCCAATGCTTCAACCACGGCATTCAAAAAAGTACAACGTTTTTGCAAAGGTTCGATAATTACGATCTTTAGGTCAGGACGAACGATCTTCATCGGCAAGCTTGGAAAGCCAGCACCGCTGCCAACATCCGCAACACATCCCTTGATATCTTCTTGAAACAAGCACATGATCGAATCATAAAAGTGCTTTTCAATGATCTTATCATATTCTACGATCGCCGTAAGATTCATCTTTTCATTCCATTCGATCAACAATCTTGCGTAACGATCAAATTGTTCCAGCATCGTATCGCTGATATCTAAGCCATGCTCTTTGCCAACTGATTTTAATTCCCTTAGTTCCATGTTCTAACCTCGGCATATATTATAGCATTTAATGCCATATTTTTATAGAAGCAATTATTGCTATGAAGATAAATGATCAACAAAATAAAAAACCCTTCTCACTGAATTAATCATGCAAGAAGAGTTAAATGGTTTTAATCTAAATTTTGACCATTGCTAAGAATGACCTTGCGATACCACTCATAGCTCTTTTTCTTATAACGTTCCAATGACCCTGAACCATCTGGTTGGCGATCGACATAAACAAAACCATATCGTTTATCAATCTGTGCTGTGGCCGCTGATACACAATCTATAGGTCCCCATGATGTGTAGCCCCAAACTTCTACTCCATCATCAATTGACTCACCTACTGCTTTTATGTGTTCTTTATGAAACTCGATTCGATAATCATCTTTAACTGTCATTTTACCATCATCCAGAATCAGTTCATCGTAACTGCCTATCCCATTTTCTGCAACAAATAACGGCAAATGAAAATGATCATATAAATAATTTAAACAAAATCTTAATCCTTGTGGATCGATCGGATATCCAAAATCTGATACTTTCACATACGGATTGGTCAAGCCACGCATCATATTACCATTGCTCAGTGAATACTTGCTTTCATCAAACGCAACTACTTTTGAATTATAGTAACTAAAAGATATGAAATCAACGGTATGGCTTAGAAACATTTCATCATCCTTTTCCCATTCAAGAACGACCCCATTTTCTTTCCAGATCTTTTGCGCATAATATGGATATTTACCAAAGGCATGAACATGGATAAAATAATCTAATTCATGTTGGCTTTCCATCATCGTTCGCATATCCAATGGATCGCATGTCATCGGATAACGTGGAGCAGCTGCTACCATGCACCCAACTTTCAGATCGGTATAATGTTCATGAACATATTTCGTAATTTTAGCCGAAGCAATAAGCTGATGATGAGCCGTTTGATATATTTGAGCAGCTGTCAGCTCTTGCTTAGGCGTAATCACCCCGGCTCCCATCAAAGGAGATATCAAGGTCACATTGATTTCATTAAAGGTTAACCAATATTTAACGCGATCATGATAACGATCAATTACTGTTTTTGCATACCTTTCAAAAAGTTGAATAACTATCCGCGATCTAAAACCATCATATTTTTGACAGATGCCTAATGGCATTTCATAGTGTGATAAAGTAATCAAAGGTTCAATACCATATTTTTTACATTCATTGATCACATTGTCATAAAACTGCAAGCCTTTTTCATTTGGTTCTTCTTCATCACCTTGAGGATAAATTCTGCTCCAAGCTATGGAAAACCGATAAACGTTAAATCCCATTCCCGCTAATAGTGCTATATCTTCTTTATAACGATGATAGTGGTCTATTCCTTTTAACTTTAAATTATCGCTAAGCACTTCGCTGCTCAAGCCTTTGCGGATACCATATGGTAATAGATCTTGAATACTTAATCCTTTACCATCTTGGTCATAGGCCCCTTCGCATTGATTAGCAGCCAGCGCTCCACCCCACATAAAATTAGCTGGAAAGCTCACTAGCGGATACCTGTCAATAGCTGATCACCAGCATTAACATTAGATTCATTGGTTTCAACGATATCTAAGAAATCATTGCTATTAGTAATAATAATTGGGGTCGTTACATCATAGCCTTCTTTTTCTATTTCTTCTTTATCAAAAGTAACCAAAAGATCTCCTTGTTTTACTATATCCCCTTGTTTTACATGGGCTTTAAAGTGTTTACCATTTAATTTAACGGTATCTAATCCTATATGAATAAGAACTTCCGTTCCATTTTCTGTTATCAAGCCAATAGCATGCAATGTATTAAATAAAACTGATACCTTACCATCAACAGGTGCTACGACCTTACCGTCACTTGGCACGATACCTACACCTTTTCCTAAAGAGCCACTGTTAAACGCTTCATCATTAACTTGTTCCAAAGGAATGACATTACCATTGATTGGGGCATATATGACCGTTTTTTTATTCAGTTCAGCAGCAGCTTGTGGTGTTTCTTTAACAGCTACTGTTTCTTTTGCAGGATCCTTAAAGATGATAAAACTAATAACAAAAGCCGAAATCATAGCAATAGCTACCGCAATGATAATATTCATGAATGAATTATCGGGACCAATATAAATTGGCAAAGAAAAGATATTGCTTGTACCGCTTGCCCATTGTTTTACACCCGTAATTCCAGCCCATAAGCCACCAATAGCCCCACCAGCCATCGCAGCATATAAAGGCTTTTTATATACCATGCCAACACCATATAAAGTAGGCTCCGTAATTCCACATAAAGCTTGGATACCAACTGATGACGCCAACGACTTAAGATTTCCATCTTTAGTTTTTAATGCAACCCCAAAGCTAGAAGCTGCTTGTGCCATATTAGAACATACCATACCTGGAGCCATGATCGTTGCATAACCTAAAGAAGCACGCTGTACTGATTGCGCAGCACCTAAAGCATAATGCATACCTGTCATAACTAATAACGGGCATAATCCGCCTACTAAAACTGGAACTATCCACCCAACGGTTCCTTCCATCCAGGTAAAGATTGCTGCAACATAGTTACCAATGATAGATCCTAAAGGACCTAAAACGACAAAACCTACAGGAACCGTAATCAGCGAAACAACCAAAGGTACCCCAAAGATAGAAATAGCTTTAGGTATATATTTTTTTACGATATTCTCGATCTTGCTTTGGAAATAAACGATCAAAATAATAGGAATAACTGAAGATGTATATGATGCCATGGTTACTGGTAAACCAAATAAGGTAACTGGCTCCCCAGCTGATCTCAAAGATATATATGTAGGATTAACCAACATTACACCATAAATAAGAGCTAAAAATGGATTTGCTCCAAATTTGCGAGCCGATGAGAACGCTAAGAATACAGGCAAATAATAGAACACACCATCCGCAACCATATATAATAATTGATAAGTCGTCGTATCGGTGGTAATGATATTAAATTGCGTCAAAATAACTAATAATGCTTTGATCATACCAGAAGCAGCCAACGGGCCGACAATTGGCATTACACAACCACTCATCGTGTCACACAATTTACCAAATAAATTCATTTTTTCATCCTTATTTGATGCTTTGTTCGTACGTCCTTCTTCAGAAACTTGATAGGTCTTTACTAATTCGTCGTACACATCTTGAACATGCGTACCAATAACTACTTGAAACTGCCCGTTTTTGTTAACACAGCCAACTACGCCATCAATTGCTTTGCAGCCATCGATGCTAGCTTTGTTATCATCTTTTAAGGTAAAACGAAGTCTTGTGATACAATGTGTTACAGCATCGATATTATCAACACCACCAACATTTTTAATAATTTCTTTGATCATTGCAGTATATTTCATTTTCTATATCCTCCTTTTGCTATGATGAAATTTGTAGATTCTATGCTTAATTTCTTTGAATTACCCCTCCCTTTTGGCTTCTATATAAAAAGCCGAGACAATCCACAGCAAAAAGCTTTTGCGGATCAGTTTCGGCCTTGCCCATATGGTTACAACCCTATTTTGATCTTTCACGTTGTGTTAATCTATGCACATGTAACATAAAATAAAGCATTTCTTCATTGGTTAATGCAATATCTAATGATTCTAATAAATATACCCTTATCCTTTTTACGCACTCATAAGTTTCTGGATATTTCGATCTTACTTGATTAAATAAAAAATCATCCTCATTGCTAACCGTTTGTTCACGATGCAGAAAATAGCGAATATGTGTAATAAAGCGCGTATATGCAATACTATTTTCATCTAGATCCATCTTATAATGAACTCTGACGATCGTTAAGATATCATTAATTGCCTTAGCTGTCATTACCGCATCTCTAGTATCACCATTGCTTTGTTCATTTACAAAGTGCATTGCAATAAAACCAGCTTCATCATCATTCAACCTAACTCCTTCATCATGTTCGATGATGGTTAGTGTTTCCTTGGCAACATTAAATTCTTTTTGATAAAATCTTTTAATTTCCCATAGAAGCGCATTGCTCATTTGTTGTCCTTCCTTATAGCGATCGATCGCATAAGAAATATGATCAACAAGCCCTAAAAATATTGATTCATGAAAAACAACATTAAGATGCTCTTCAGCATATTCAATAATTTTTTTGGTTAGATCTAGCCTCGATGCAGGTATGTTATTCAATAATTCAATATAATGATTCGTAATTTCTTTAGAGTCTAATTTAAATCTTTTTTCGATCTTACTTTCATCTACGATATCATTAGGTTTCAATCCATATCCAATCCCTTTTCCAATCAAGATGATTTCTTCATGCTTAGGAGTTTGTGCCAGCATGACATTATTATTGAATATTTTTACTACTTTGATGTTTGCCATCCTATTTGCTCCCCTTTCAACCATCTTTCACTAATAGCTCGATTGATACAAAAAAGGCCCAAACCATCCAAATACAAAACACCGGATAGTTTAGGCCTTGCCTAATTAAAGTTACAACCCTAAATCCATTAGTAGAATACCACAAGCTGAAAGCGCTGTCAACACCTTTTGTCAAAAAAAGTGAAAAAGCCATATCTCATCTATCATTATAAAATGTTATTAATTTTTCTTTGATTTGTTTAGAAATTTCATTAGCAAAGCTAAGATCTTCGGCAACCATCGCTCCATTTGTCTGAAGTGCTAATGACTCTTCTAACGTAGGTGCTTGATATACATAAGGCATGATATCAATAACTAATATCTCATTATTTTCATAAATAACATGTTCTTTTAATAAATCAAAATCATATTCGTTTCCATCTATGACAAAATATGCATCATCATATGTTTTTTGCTTATTAAAAATTTGAATGATATCGAATACTGCATTATTGTAATCAACATCGTCTTCTTTAGCATACATAAGACTAATGATATATGCATCTCCAGCTTCACTTAATTGAGGCAAATAAATACCTCCTCGATTAGTTTCAATATCTAAGCTAGGTAATAGATAATCAACATTTAGATAACAGTTTAGCCCATCAACTTTAATTTCAGAAAGATCTTCATTACTTGGCATATTTTCGCTTGTAACCATCTCTCCCACCGCTTGTCTAGCATCAAAGATCCAATCATCCATATTAGCGATGATAGATCCAGCTAATTCATCATTGCCTTCTTCTATGATCGTGTTTAAATTAACCAAGGAATAATCATCATTTGTCCAAATGATATTATCGGTCAATAAATCATTTTCAATTTCTGCATGCTTATATAGTTGGGCAATCAACAAAGGTTCTTCCATATTATTACTAAATAATATCGTTTCTCCTTGCAAACCTTTTTCTTTTGGGACAGTACATATTTCTAATTCACAATTATCTAGATCTTCATGGATATTAATTAGCTGAACATTTTCTTTTTCAATTTTAACAGGATAGGTCTGTACAAATTTTAACCCTGCCTCTTCAAGTGAATAACTTAACAAATTATCCATCGTTTGTTGTTCGTTGCTATTATCATCAGTTATATTATCGCTAGCAAACGAAGCATTATCATTACTATTAGCGCATCCTCCAATTAAGATCATTACAAGCATCAATAATATTATCTTTTTCATATCATTTTTCCTTTCAAGTAATTGCCGTTTCTGATTCTACTACATTTTATCAAGATGGTATTTTTTTAATAGAATATAGATATCCCCAAAAAAACGATCGCTATATTGGTATCCAAACTATAACATATCTAAATTGATTCGCAAATACTGTATTTAGTCATAATATCTTACCTATTTTTCATAATGATATTTTGCATACTTATTTAAAAAATATATTATTTTAACTGCTGAATCATTGTTTTGATCAACAATAACGATCATAAGAAATATCTTGCGTTGATCAATTTGACACTATTTCTGTATTTAAAATTCTT
>CASGCC010000013.1 GCA_949299585.1 uncultured Bacillota bacterium
TCCCCTATTAACTAATAAAAGTATTATAATAATATAATAAGGACAAATATATGCAATGGAAAATTTATTATCAAACGACATCAATCAAACTATTACGCTACTAAATTCTTTTGCTAATGCTACTGGAGATTATTACTATCTTTGCGACATCGACGATCACACCATCACTTTTTCACAAAACATCGTGGAAATATGTGAATTGACCTCGTTCGAAGTCACCATTACCATGGATCTAGATGAATGGCGCAAAAATATATATAATCGTGATCTAAGCAAATTATTATCGGCATTTAACAAATTAAAGAATGATGAGATGCTAGAATATAGCATTAATTTTCGGATCAACAGCAAAACTAATCTTCAATGGATCAACTGCAAAGGAAAGAAGTTCGTTAGTTCTAAAAGTAAAAAAGCTTATCTTTTAGGGCGTTTGTCCATTCTTGAAGCCATAACGAGCTCAACTCATAATAATATAAGAACCGTAAAAAAACAGCTACAATATTGCTTAACGCATAATCAAAAAGGTTATTTCGCCATCTTTGGTATCGATAACCTTAAAAATATCAATCTACAGCATGGGCGCAAATTTGGTGATTCTTTGATCAGCGATGTATATAAGATCATCAAAGATGAATTTAGTGACGCTAATGTTCTTCGCATCGGCGGCGATAGTTTTTCTTTGATCGTTCTGGATCATGATGAAGATTATATCCAAGCCACATACGAATCAATAAGAACACGTTTGAATGAACAATGTGGTATTTCTGCCGGCTGCGTCTCATTGACCAAATTCTATGTCAATGACGAAAATACCATTCTTCAATATGCAGAAACTGCCTTATATTACGCTAAAACCAGCGGAAAAAATAAACTTCACTTTTTCAATGCCATCGACTATGAAAATCGTTTGAATGAACTAGAGATCGTCGATGAGTTAAAACGTAATATCATTGACAGCTTTAAAGGCTTCAAGATCTGCTATCAGCCACAAGTCCATAACAATTCTTATGAAATTATTGGTGCAGAAGCGTTATTACGTTATACCGATGATAAAGGACGCAGCATCCCAACCTTACAGTTAATAAATTTGCTAGAAAAATATGAACTAATATATCAAGTAGGACTTTGGGTCTTGCAACAAGCATGTGCTCAATGCATGCTATGGCGTAAAACGATACCATATTTCAATATCAGCGTAAATATGTCATTAGGACAATTGCTGAATAATAACATCGAAGAAGATCTATTAAATATCGTAAACCGTTTCAGCGAAAAGAATTTTCTAACGATCGAACTTACTGAAAGCATGGAACTATTTAATTATCCTTACTTAAATGAAATAATCAACAGTTGGAAAAAACATGGCATCAAAATTTCTATCGATGATTTTGGCACAGGTTACTCTAGCCTTTCACGCCTACAGCATTTAACCATCGATGAAATCAAGATCGATCGCAGTTTTGTTCATAACATACAAGATAACGTATATAACTATAAACTAGTTAAAAATATTATTGAATTAGCTAATAGCTTTCAGATCAATGTCTGTTGCGAAGGTATCGAAACCACCCAAGAACTAGATATAATCAATAAATTAAATCCTGCTATCTTGCAAGGCCATCTTTTTTCTTTACCAATAGATGCTGATGCTTTTAGCACTTTATTCATCCGTGAAAATAACGACTTTTTTAAATCCTATATCATACAAGGTGAAAAAGTTTCAATTGACGATTTACCTGTTGATAACCTTGCTGATCTGGTCTTAAATTCTGATAATGATATTTTCTATATAAGCGATATGGATACCTATGAGCTCTACTATTTAAATGCCTCAGGACAAAAACTTTTTAATTGTAAAAATTATAAACGTCAAAAGTGCTATAAGGTCTTAAATGGTCTAGATGCTCCATGCTCTTTCTGCACCAACGATCGCTTGACTTACGATAGTTTTTATCTTTGGGAGAAGTATAACCCTTACTGCAACCGTAATTTCATGTTAAAAGATAAAGCTATAAATTTTAAAGGCAAAAAATTAAGGATGGAGATTGCTTTAGACATTACATCTAAAGAATATATCAGCAAACACTCTCAAGAACGCCTAAGCTTTGCCAATAAGATCCGTTATTATATGGAAACCATCTCAAACATTAAAAACTATAACGATGCCGTTAACCAGCTATTAGCATCAGTCGGTGATTTTTATCAAGCTGATCGCACATACTTGTTTGAGCTTGACCGTTTGATGGCTCACCATTGGAACAACACCTTTGAATGGTGCGCTAATGGCGTTGAACCTCAAAAAGATAATCTTCAAAATATCCCGCCTGAAAACATCACACGTTGGATAAACGAATTCAAAAAGAATAATTCCATAGTCATCTTTAATTTAGAAAATATCAAAGAATTATTTTATCCAGAGTGGGAAATACTACATGAACAAAATATCCAGCGTTTGATTGCCGTACCATTGATCATCAACAATTCCGTAGTTGCTTTTGTTGGTGTTGATAATCCACGCTACAACATCGATGATGATACGCAAGTTAGGGTACTGGCCTGCTTCTTGATCTCAAAAATGAAAGAAAATCAGTTAGAATACCGTTATGACACCTTACTAAAAGAAAGCAACCTTGATTTATTATCAAGCCTAAACGTTGGCTTTTGGATGATCAAACTTAATAAGCTTGATCCTGATAAAAATGAACTGATATGTAATAATATCATTGAAGAAATTATCGGCTATCATCAAAATGTAGATCCAAGAACCTTTTTAACCTACTGTAAGAGCCATCTTGAACCTAGCGAATTAAATAAGATCAATGAAGCTTTCAGCTATATCATCGATACTGAAAAATCTTACGTATTTAGCTTTAACTGGCTGCACCCTGCTAAAGGAAAGGTAAAAATTCTTTGCAACGGGATCATAACCGAAAAAAGCAACAATCATTTAACCATAAAAGGTTATTGCCGTATCAAAAATAAAGGCCGTGAAGAACAGATGTGATCAATTCTTCACGGTCTTTTCCTTTGCCTTAATCATGCACTATTTGCTATTTACATGAACTAAAATTCCGCTATATTATAAAAATAATTCGAAAGTTTATACATTTTATTTCTTTGTACAATATAATTATTATAAATAAGAAGCGAAAGGAGAAGCATATGAAATTCTTTTTACGTTTATTTGCTAAAAAAGACAGATCAACATCATGTGAAGAATATCAAAATTTACTTATAGCTCAACGCTTTATGAATGAATTATTAAACGAAGATGCGTATATTGCAAAAAGTCGCTTTAAAAATAATTTATTAAGATACCAAAAAGAAATAGAATACTTTAAGGTACTAAAAACCAGCAACATGCTAGAGCATTATTGTCGCAAAAATGATCTTCCCTCAAATATGATCGAAAAAATGATCGATGATTATGAGCGCTTCGAAAAATTGATCGATGAACATAATGAACAATATATGGAAATAACCATGAAGCGCGAAAAAAACTATCTCGATAATATCCTTAAGGAAGTTGATCCACAAATCTCATTAGACAATGATCAACGCCGCGTTATCTTAACCGATGAAGACTATTGCTTGGTCATTGCCGGAGCTGGTGCTGGAAAAACTACAACGGTTGCCGCCAAGGTCAAATACTTGGTCGAAAAGAAACAAATCGATCCTTCGCAGATCCTTGTAATATCATTTACAAATAAAGCAGTACAAGAACTTAAGACCAAGATAAATGATGATCTTGATATCGCCTGCCCGATCGCAACCTTTCACTCTGTTGGCCATGCGATCATCAAAAAGCAATCAAGTGAGAAATTAAATATCGTTGAATCAAGCAAATTATATTATCTGCTTCAGGACTATTTTAAAAGCTCAATTCTCAAAAATGAATCTTTGGTCAATAACTTGATCTTATTCTTTTCCTCATATTTAGATGCTCCTTATGAAGGTGAAGATCTTAAAACTTTTTTCAATAAGATCGCTAAAGAAAATTTTTCAACATTACGCAGCGATCTTGAAGATATAAAAACGCAAATCATCGATTCGCGCAGCAAAAAAGCTGTCACTATCCAAAATGAAGTACTACGTTCAAAACAAGAAGTTGAAATCGCCAATTTTTTATATCTAAATAATATCGATTATGAATATGAACCTTTATATCGTTATAATATCCTTTTTGCCCAAAAACCATATACTCCCGATTTTATCATCCGCCAAGGCAAAAAAATAGCATATCTAGAACATTTTGGCATTATGCAAAACGGCAAGAATTATCGTTTCACCAATGAACAGCTTGATAAATATAAAAAAGCCATCAAGCAAAAAATAGCGCTCCACAAGAAACATGGAACAACCCTTTTGTATACTTTTTCCGCTTACGATGATCATCGTCCATTAACAGAACACTTAAAAGAAGAATTAGAGTCTAATGGTTTCCAGCTTGATCCCCGCTCAAACAAAGAAGTAATGGAAAAACTAATATCATCAGAAGAAAATAGATACATAAGAAAACTCATTTATTTGATTTGTCGTTTTATCACCAATTTTAAGACCAATGGTTATAGCGCTTCAGAATTTGATCGTATGTATCATTCAACAAAAAATGAAAGAACCCGTCTATTTCTTAATATCTGCCATGATTGTTACCTAGAATATGAACGCTATCTTAAAGAAAACAATGCGGTGGATTTTGAAGATATGATCAATGAATCAGCTAGGATCCTGCGAGAAATTGGCGAAATGAAGCAAAAACTAGATTTCAAATACATCATCGTCGATGAATACCAAGATATTTCGCGACAACGTTTTGATCTGGTAACCAGTCTATCAAAAGTAACATCAGCAAAAATAATTGCTGTTGGCGATGACTGGCAGTCAATCTATGCTTTCAGCGGATCAGATATCAGCCTTTTTACAAAATTTACAGATAAGATGGGATATGCTAAATTATTAAAAATTGTTAAAACTTATCGCAACTCCCAAGAGGTTATCGATATTGCTGGTAGTTTCATCCAAAAAAATCAAGCACAAATCCCCAAAGCACTACAATCACCTAAAAATATTACTGATCCAGTTATTATATATACTTATGATGCAAGCCCTAAAAAAGCAAAAACCAATAAAAGCTGCGGAGCAAACTACGCCTTAGCTCATGCGGTCGAAACTGCTTTAGGTCAAATTATGGAATTCAATAATAAGGAAAACAAAAATAAAGCTTCATCCATCCTTCTTCTAGGCAGATTTGGTTTTGATGGCGATAAACTAGAAAGATCAGGATTATTTGAATATATCAAAAAGGGCAGCAAGCTAAAAAGCTTTAAGTATCCTGAACTTGATATTACCTTCATGACTGCCCATTCTTCAAAAGGTTTAGGCTATGATAATGTGATCATTATAAATGCACGAAATGAAACATACGGCTTTCCATCCAAGATCGAAGATGATCCGGTCCTAAGTTTTGTCATCAAAGGTGATAGATCGATCGATTATGCGGAAGAAAGACGTCTGTTTTATGTGGCAATGACCAGGACCAAAAACCGAGTATTCTTCATTGCACCAGAACAAAATCCTTCAGAATTTCTGCTTGAAATAAAAAAAGATTATAAAAATGTCGTTCTTCGCGGTAATTGGAATGAAAATATTCCTCAAAATAACATTGCAAGAAAAACTTGTCCTATCTGTGGCTATCCTTTACAGTATCGCTATAAGAATGCTTATGGTTTACGCTTGTTCATCTGTACAAATGACCCTGAAGTTTGTGGATTCATGACCAATGAATACAAAGCAGGAAAACTATCGATCATTAAATGTGATAAGTGCCGCGATGGATACTTGATCGTAAAGCCAGGCAAGCAAAACGGTTATTTTTTAGGATGTACGAATTATCAAAAAAATGGTAAAGGCTGTAGCAATCATATGTCAGAAAAGCAATATCAAGAAACTTTTTTAGCAAATAATCAAACCAATAAATAGCATAAAACTGCAATACCATTCATTAATATTGCAGTTTTTTATAGATCATATTTTAATGTACGCTCAATTTCATCGTATTTACTGGAGATTTTTCTTGATAATATTTCTGCGTACGATGAACATCAAATTGTGTAGTTAGATTTCTAGTAAGCAATTTCATCAAAGTTTTATATTCGTCAGGCGCTAAATTACCATAACGCACTGCTAGCCAGCGATTATCTTCACGAACGACGCGGCAAGATAATTTAGTGCCGTTAAGGTAGATATGCGCCAATTTCCCCTTTTCGGTTTCAAAAGCTTCATTCAGCAAGATACCCATTCCAGCCCCAGATATATCTTTTATCGAACCATGATAACGCTTTTGTTGATATTCTATTTCAACAGGAACATATTGCGTGATCTTGATCCTTTCTATCTTGCGATATATTGGTTTTTGCCACGCTACCTTTAAAGCAATGATTATGCCTGCGATATTATAACCGCTCCAAAACATATTCAATAGATAAGAGCCAAAATTTATCGTACCATTTTTTAAGCTAGAATAAGCTAAAAACCAAGCAAAGATCGTAATGCCCATCAAGATCAAGTGGGGAGCAACCATCCTTGCTTGAAAGAAACGATGATCAAAAACCGTATCTTTAGCCGTAACATTAAATTTTACATTGATATTTAACATTTCTTTTAATACGGATATGACCAAATGCGGAGCCATGACGATCTCATAGAAATGAGCCCACAGCATACTACGAGTATTAGGTAACAATATCTTAAAGATCATTACCTGCCCGATAAAAAATGGCAGATACATAGACATCAGTTCCGGTAAAGTACAACGCAAGATCACGGTATGAAAGATCAAATATAATAAAGGACAAACGATATAGATCATTTTTTGCAAGTTAGCAAACCAATACATCGTCCCATCGATATATGCTATTTTCTGCGCTGTTGTTAGCCCTTTGGTAAATAATGGATTATGCCTTTTTTGAACTTGTAAGTTGCCACGGCACCACCGATCACGCTGTTTGACCAGTTCCTGAAATGTTGTCGCTGATAGGCCAAAAACTAGTTCTTCGTTAACAAAAACACTGCGATATCCTGCAGCTTGCAGCAACATCCCTACCGCCATATCCTCAGTTATCGACCAAGTTGGATAGCCACCAATTTTCAAAACATAATCTTTGCGAAATAAGGCATTGGTCCCTACATGCAATACCGAATTATTCGCCGCCCTAGCTTCCTGAATATCACGCATGAAGAAATCTTGCTCATTTGGAAGCTTTTTTTTCAGATTATATTGATACATATCTTTATTGTAATAAACCTGTGGTGTCTGCACAAAAGCTACATCTTCATCTGAAAAATAACCCACCGTGCGCTGCAAAAAATTTTCCTTTGGCAGCATATCCGCATCCAATACTGCAAAAAGGTCACCATGGATTTGCTTTAAAGCATTATTGATATTTCCTGCCTTGGCACCAGCATTATCATCACGTGTGATATAATCTATGCCATATTTTTTACATAGCTTCCTTATCTCATCCCGTCTGCCATCATCGCATAAATGAACCTGAAAACGATCGCTAGGATAATTTAAGTTGCTCGCTGCCATCATGGTCATCAGCAATATTTCTTTTGGTTCATTATATGTGCAAATCAAAACATCAACAAACGGTACTTCTTTATCTTTAAAATCTGCTAAAGTTCTTGCAACCAACTTATACCTTTTCATAAATAAATATTGAAAATTAAAGAAGGAAATGATTCCAAAGGTTTCTGCCAGATATAATATTATGCCCATAATCAGGCTAAACCAACCATCATGAAGCGGAATGGCTCCTAATCGCCAAACTAAATAAATAATACAAGCGATAAGATTTATAATAATCAAAATATTTCGATATTTGGAATTGCTTTTAGCAATCACAAAACTGATGATCAACAATGATAACATTGTTACTAGATATCTATACATATCTTTCTCCTTAAGGATATCTGCTTATTCAACTATATGATATCCATCTTTTGTCATTTTTTTTACTTCATACATAGCTTCATCAGCTAGGCGATATAATTGAGCAAAGTCTTTGCTTTGCGGTTTTATATAAACTGCTCCTACGCTTACTGACATCTGAAATTCTTCGTAGTAACTGTTAAGCTGATCATGAAGCTGTTCAAAAAATTTATTAATTCTTTTCTCTAATACCTGTTTGGGAACATCACCTGGCATGAAGATCATAAATTCATCGCCGCCTAAACGAGCCTTGATATCCGTTTCCCTAAAGTTATCCTGCATGATGCTAGCTAGATCTTTTAATAATACATCCCCTTGGATATGTCCTTTGATATCATTTACTTTTTTAAAATTATCGATATCCATCAACAATAAGACGCCTTTAGGATCAGCACTTTTCAAGGTATTTTCAACATCTTTTTGGATCTTAGATCGATTATATAATCCAGTCAAGCCATCTAGATGATTTTTGCGAGTTTCTTTGCGTAATTTGTCTTCTAAAGCTTCGACATTTGCTATTTCCTGGGAAATATCTTCAACAAAAGCATATAATGCATCTTTGCTGATAGAACGGATCGAGCGGATATGTTTTCCTGACTTGCTCATATATTCTTCGGTCAATTCGCTTGGATGATCAGCATCACATTTTTGCATATATTTTGCATAATAATCGCTAATTATCCGTTTGCACTCTTCGATATCGATACCTAACAAGCCTGTAATATTATCCGAGAAAAAGAATTGGTTAAGTTTTGGATAATACTCATAAGCGCCCACCGTTGGTCCCATAAATGAAGCTATTTCGCTTATTCGCTCATTTTGATGCTCAATTACTTTGATCACATCATTTAATTTGCTTGACATCAAGGACATTTCCTTAGTTTTCTTCGCAACGAATTGAATATTTTTATCACCGTTGCAAAAAGCACTCATCTTATCGATCATGATTTCTAGGTCATCTAAGACAATATGACTGATCATACGATAAATGAAAGCACAAACAAATATGGCTATGAATAACGCAAAAATTATCGCATAGAACATCATCTCTTTAGCAACTTGCAAGATCGCATCAACTTCTGTTGCCATTCCAATGATAAATCCATCAACATCCTTAGCATATACCAAGCATTCTTTTCCATTGATCATTCGAACATCTGCATGATCATAGAGTTGCTCATCTTCTCCAATCAAACGGTCATAATTAAGTTCTTGTGAATTATTCTTAGATATCCCTAATAACTCCCCGTTTTTAGGGTCTAAGACAAATATCGTTTCATATTCTTCTGTAGGCATGCTCTGAATGATCTTATCTATTTCTAAAGAATCTAGATATTCATTGATATATGCCGCTTGTGTCGCTAAGATAATGATCGATCCTTCACCATCCTTAGCTGCAATATATAGCTTATCGTCATCTTTGATAACGCATGATCCTTTATCAGCAATCTTTGCCGTTAGATCCTGATATCCTGTCGTTCCTATGATCGCGGTAATATCTTGGTCGATGATTTGCTCATCATTGCTAGCAATGATGATACCTTCCTCATTAATGATGAAGATATCGTCCGTATCAACGATCGCTAAAAGTTCCTGCCATTGCTTAGCGGTAATTGCTTGATTTTGCTGATCATCGATCAAGATATCCAAGGTATTGATCCGATTTAAGTAATCTTCCATAAACAAGGAAATGGTGGCTTCTTTGTTATCAATGCTTTGCTCAATAACTGAAACCACCTGTTCGACCGTACTATTCATTTGGGCCTGTTCGATATCAAATCTAGCTTTTTTAGTTAATTGCCAGGTAAATGTCAAGATAATGCTGAAGATCAAGGCCATAAATAAGCATAAGCCAATTAGGATCTTATTGCGCATATATGCGCCTTGCTGCTGTTTTATATCAAGTTTATGCATGTTCATTTTGTTTATCCTCCCGTTCAATCCTATATAGGGGGTAATATCCATATTAGATGTATCAGCGCCAACAGTCAAGCAAAGTGATTTACACAAAAAAAACCTATCCCATTAAAGGATAGGTCATGCATATTTATGCTAGATCAGCGCCATTGGTCTTGATGACCTTCTGGTACCAATAAAATGACGCTTTACGTCGGCGATCATAATTTCCTGTTCCATCATCATATCTTTCTACGAAGATGAATCCATAGCGTTTTGCCATCTCGCCGGTCGATGCGCTTACTAGATCGATACATCCCCAAGGCGTATATCCTCTAAGATCTACACCATCCAAGATGG
The DNA here is from genome assembly GCA_949299585.1 of uncultured Bacillota bacterium. Classification (GTDB taxonomy): domain Bacteria; phylum Bacillota_I; class Bacilli_A; order Erysipelotrichales; family Erysipelotrichaceae; genus JALEVB01. The sequence goes on from CASGCC010000013.1 coordinate 10,250, forward strand.
CTTCATGCATTTGTTCGATATGTTTCCTTAGATATTCGATACGATATCCATCCTTGATCATTCCATCTTTCTCGATCTTATCATATGCGCCTAAACCATTCTCCACCACGAAGATCGGTAATTGATAGCGATCCCAGATCTCATTCAAGGCATATCTTAAACCTTCTGGATCGATCTGCCAGCCCCAATCGCTTGCTTTTAGATATGGATTATTTACTCCGCCTAAGATATTGCCTTTCCCTGCTTTTTTGCTTGGATCAGCGCTTTGGCAATTAGACATATAATATGAACAAGTATAATAATCCACTACGCCATCTGCTAGGATCTTTTCATCTTCTGCTTCCATCTTGATCGTAATGTTATTTTCTTTAAAATACCTTTGCATATAGTTTGGATATTTTCCTCGGCATTGCACATCACTGCAAAACCAGTTCATGAGATGATTTTTTTGCTGATTTACCAGCTGATCTTTAGGATCACAGGTCAAACCATAACTTGTGGCCATGATCTGCATGCATCCGATCTTATTCTCTGGATCGATCTGATGTCCTAGCTTTACGGCAAGCGCACTTGCGACAAACTGATGATGCAGCCCTTGGAAACGATGCTGTGGGATATCCACCTGATTCATAAAATCCATCGTCTCGATCTTGTTCAAGATCCCTTGGTTCAAGAATCCGCCCATCGGGGTCGTTGCACTGTTGATCTCATTGAAGGTCAGCCAATATCTTACCTTCCCTTTATATCGCGTGAAGATAGCTTTACAAAATCGCAGATAACAATCGATCTGTCTTCTATCTACCCAGCTGTTCCATTTCTTGGTTAGATTGAATGGCACTTCATAATGGGAAATCGTTACCATTGGTTCGATATGATATTTTAAGCATTCATCGATCAGATCTTCATAGAATTTTAGTCCAGCCTCATTTGGTACTTCTTCATCACCATTTGGAAAGATCCTGGTCCAAGCGATCGAAAAGCGATACATCTTGAATCCCATTTCCGCAAATAATGCAATATCTTCTTTATAGCGATGATAATGATCGATCGCATCATGCGATGGATAGAAGGTTCCTGCTTCCAATACCGGCGTTATCCGCTTGCTTTGGGTAGCACTGCCTCCGGTACAGATATCCGGGCATGATACTCCTTTGCCTCCTTCTTGCCATCCTCCTTCTAACTGGTTAGCGGCGGTTGCTCCGCCCCAATAAAATCCTTGGGGAAAACTCATGATAAATCCTCCTATATATATGTTATTATACTATTATTTCACCAATTTTTTCCATCTTCTAGTACTCTGAAAACGATCATATTGCCTAATCCAGCTTTTATCTTGCTTTTGGTAATGGCAATAGGATCACCAGCAAATGCTTTTTCATCAACCTCAAATTGTAAGGTCGTTCTTCTAACCGTACCAATATATTGATATTTGATATCTTCTAATGATTCTAAATAGTTTTTGATATTTTCCTGTTTTACAGGAGCATCGATATTAATGATCATATTTCTCTCCTATATAACTTTATTTGCATGTAACTTTGCATATAGATCGATAAATTGCGAAGCAATTATCTTAAAAGCTTCCGCACTCATCAACTGATCTTCTGCATGGGTTAATAACAGCTGCATTTGCACAGGATCACCTGAAGCTTCTTGCTGGATAAGCTGTGCATGGGCATGATGCCCTTCAGTAAATACTTTTTCGCCTTCATCCACTAATTTGCGGGCCGATTCAATCTCGCCTTTTTTAGCTTCTTCGATGGATTCGATATACATGCTTCGAGCTGTTCCTACAGCACTAATGATCTGAAAGCTAATTAGTTCTAAGCCTTCCATCTTAATTATCTCCTAATAGTTTTTTTACTTGCTCTATTACTTTTGCGCCATCCATCATACCATATGCTCGCATGTCGATTGGTTCGATAATTTTATTTGGAACCTGTTTCTTTACATTATTTAATTCGAATCTTACTTGTGGTCCTAGCAAGATGATATCAGCTTCTGGTCCATATTTACTTGCTTCCGCAATCGGATATGCTATCACATCACACTCATAGCCTATTTTATCAGCATATTCTTGCATCTTGGTTACTAATAAGCTTGTGCTCATGCCTGCAGCACAAAATAATCTAATTTTTCTCATCGTTGAATTCTCCTTTATCTAATTTTATCCGTGGCATAAACTATATTGCCATTTTTTCCATCTTTACGATTATGATTTTCATCAACTTCACACGCCATCCAAACATGTTCTCCTAAATATTCAAATGGGATATGATCATCTTTATTATCCAAGATTAAATTTGCAACCTCTAAATTTTCATCGAGAATTGATTTTGGCGATTCACATGTGCCATGCTGTCTTAGTATGATATCATAATCATCTTCATATCCCTTAAGCTTTAGCAAGGTATTCTTATATTCCAAAACCGTTGATGATTCGGGCTTGAATAAGAAAGTACAAACACCGCAGGCATCGCCAAAGATCATGATTCGATCTTCCTCGATCAGCAATGTCATCATTCCTTGGGTATGGCCTGGAGCCCATATAGCTTTTACATGCACATCACCAAGATCAAAAATTTGTCCATCTTGCAAATCAATAAATTCACCGTTAAATTTTGGTTGGAATACATCATCCGGATATTTTGCGATATCGGCAACCGTACGTTTTAACATTTGTCGGCGCAGATTGATATCAACCTTGGTATAATATATCTCCATATCCCGATGGTTCATATAAACTTTATCAAACTGGGCAATGCCATTTGCATGATCAGCATGTCCATGCGTAATTACAACATCATATGGTTTATCAAAAATGCTATCAATATAGCCCTTTAAATCTCCTGCCCCATATGCTGTATCCACCAAAATGCCGCGTTTATTTCCTTTGATCAAATACATGCAAGCATCTCCTAAACCAAAGATCCTGCTTAAATGTTCATTGATCATCACTTCTTCAAAATTAACCATAGCTTCCTCCTAATAATGGCAAAGTTCTATATTATTATATTTAATATATGCTATAAGCTGTGGGTCACATAATACCGCTAGCTCTTTAACTCTACCTAATGAATATGACGAAACTTGATAAAGTTCAAGATCGCAAAATGCCGGATGCACCATGATCTCGATATCTTCATCTTTATTTGCATCCAACAAGGAGATCATCGTATCAACGCTGGCAGTATCGCCATAAAATCCCATTACAAATTTATAATCACCATATCTTCTTAGCTGCACATCATATTCACTAGCAAGCTTTTTGGATACTGTCAAGGCTTGATCATTTGCATCATGAACAGAATGATGACTATCTAAATGGGTAGGTTTGCGTCCAAATACTTGGATGAATCTTTCAATTTGTGCTTTCCATTCGTTATATAACTCATCATAATCAACATCTTTGGTCCATATGGTTTTACGCCCAGGAAAAAACATCCCTTTTTCATCTGTCAATGTTTTATTGGTGGTTAATGCTTTGCCAAGCGTACAATTTAGATGAACACCAACCCCTAATCCCGGATATTCATCACAGATTTTTTTGGTTTCTTCTAAATATGCTGAATTTGTTAAAGCAGTGGTAGATCTTAATATCCCTTTTTTATATCCTTCAATGATCCCATAAGTAACTCCCATGGTAAATCCAAGATCATCACCATTTATTACTAATTTCATACTAACCTCTTTCTAGCAAGATGGCACTGCTTTGGGGCAGTGCCAAATCAATTTAACCTTCTAGTTTTTCTTGCTCAACCAATTGTTTATCATAGGTCTTGATAAATGGATAAACGATAGGAATATCAACGATGAACAAAGCGATCCACAATAGTACGGTCTTAACATCCCCAGTAGCTAAAAATGCTTGTAATGGCCCAGGAACCGTAAATGGCAACGTAATATAGAATCTTCCTACCAAATTAGCTGAAGCTAATAAATAATAAGCCGAACAGTTTACCATTGAACAAATTACCAACGGGATATAAGTATAAACGTTCAATACCGTTGGTAAACCAAAGATCGAAGGTTCATTAATATTAAATAATGATGGCACGATCGCAACTTTAGCAACACTTCTGGTCTGTGAGCTCTTGCAGAATAAGAAGATAACCAATAAGATAACATTATAAGTGATCCAGTTTCCAAAAACTGAGTTCATAGCTCCAGCATAAATATAAGGCATAGATTGACCAGCCACATAAGCTTCTGCATTAGCAGCCAAAGCAGCTGTGGTAATTGGTGAAGTAACAACTGATAACATATTTGCACCATGAATACCAAAGAACCAGAATGTCGTCATCAATAAGTTGATCAATAATACTGATGGTAAAGAACCTGTAGCACTCATCAAAGGCTGGAAGATCGTATAAACCAGATCAGATAAGCCTGCACCCGTAACATTTGTGATCACAACATTTAAAACGATAAAGAATATTACATTAAATACCCCAGGAATCAAAACATTAAATGGTGCAGCAACATTAGGCGGAACTGAAGCAGGCAGCTTGATAACGATATTTTTCTTGATAAAGAAATGATTGATCTCAACAACCAATAAGCCTACAACCATTGCCGAGAACATATATCCAGCACCCAGCTTAGCAATAACGATCGATCCTGTTGCCATATCTAGCGAACCAGATACGCATAAATAAACAAGCAATGAAGTTATCATGTTATTGATACCATTCATATTGTAGGTCTTAGCAAGCTGATAAGAGACGCCACATACGACATAAATGCTGATGATACCAATGGTTAGCTGATATGGCAGCATCAAGACTGCTGAATTAGCTGCAGCAAAACTTTGCCATGCTAATAAGAAGGCATAAAAGAAATTACTTGGTTCCGTAATTGTTGATGGAACTGGTGGTACGGCGATCAAACATGCAATACCGCCAATGATCGTTGCTGGGATCATGATGGTCAAACCATCACGAACTGCAGCAAGGTGACGCTGATTTGAAATTTTTTGACCTACTGGAACAATATATTTTTCCATCCAGCCCGATAGTTTATCCATAAACCCTTGTTTTTCTGACATTTTTAATTCTCCTTTTCTTTCTTCTAGATGTTCAAGGTCCATCAATGATCTTCTAATCATGTTAATGACATTTTCTCCATTGATCGCCGCGAAATCCTTAGGATTAATCGCAAAAACTTTAATCCCCTCATATTGTTTAGCTACTTCTTCAACATGCTGCAAATTGTATTTCATCTGCGGCGCAACCAAAACATAATCATATTTTCCGATAATAAATTCCAATTCACCCACCGGCCTTGCTTCAATACACCAATTCTCGTCAGAATTAAGCGCTTGCTGCATTTTATGTGCAAGCAGGCTGGTCGATGCCCCGGCTACACAAACTAGAAGGATATTAAGATCTTTTCTCATTGTACAAATCTCCTTTAGTTACTTAATTTATAACATTTATTTTAAGATGATGTTACAAACAAGTTCTTTTTTAAAATGGAAGTTTTTTCAAGACTATCCGTTATTTTACAATTGTATAAACATTGATATTCATTTATACTTTAAACATGGAAAAAAGTATCGATAAGAAGATATTAGAAAAATTAATAGCTTCTCATGATCCTATCTCAAGCAGTGACCTAGCTTTCTCCTTGCATGTTTCCGAAAAAACGATCTTAAAATATCTTAACTTTTTAAAGCATGATCTACCACAATATGGCGCTAAAATCGAGATCAAACAAGGAAGCGGATCTTATTTGCTTATTGAAGATCAGGATCTTTTTGGCATGTATTTAAAAAAGATCGAAAAAGCAAATATCTTTTTGGATCCTAAAAATCGTGAAATCTATATTTTGACAAGATTATTAACAGAAGTAAATTATCTAAACATCTATGAATTTGCTGATGAGCTTTCAATTTCACCGTCTTCTTTACGTGCAAACATCAAAAATTTAAAAAATATCTTAAATAATTACAATTTAACGCTAATTCATTCTTATTCATTAGGTTATAAGATCAATGGCAGCGAAAAAGATATCCGCAATTGTTTGATCAAAGAATGTAAGCAAGCTATCGATCTTAACGACTTCTTATCAGACACCGATATGCACTCTCATGATATCAGCAAGATCCACGATATCATCAAAGAAGCTTTAGATCATTTTAATATTGCCATTAGCGCAACTAATATCAACTCCTTAGCATTGCACTATATGATTGCGATCAATCGTGCAGAAACCAATAATCCTATCGTCATTGAAGATAAAAGCTTCATCAAAGATATTTACTCAACACCAGAATTTTTTGTCAGCTCATATATTGCCAAACAATTAAATGATCTTTTGACGATCACGTTGCCAAAAAACGAAATAACTTATTTAACGATGCATTTAAGTGGCAAGCAACGAATTTATGGCCATGAAAAGATCCAGGTTTTGGTAAATAATCAGGCTTTGATCTTCTATAACAAATTTTTACGAAATATCTTACAACTAACAAACGTTGATTTTTTTGATGATGATGAATTACGTATCAGCTTGCTAAATCATATCGTGCCTTTCTTGAATCGTGTAAAAAATAATAATCAGATCGTTAAATCTGAATTAGCTAATATCAAAAATCAATTTACCTACGCCTACGAATTAGCTTTATGTGGCATCAATGAGCTTGATAATATGACCAAGATTTCTAATACTGAAATTTCTTATTTTGCCTTGCATCTTGCTTTGGCACTAGAAAAGCGCAAGATATCGGCAGAAAAATTTAATGTAGCATTGATTTGCGACGAAATATCTAGCATGTTTAGCATCATTTCCTATAAATTAACCAACACTTTTGAAGAATATATCAATTCCGTCTTTTTTATTGCTCCTGAAAAAATGAGCGAATATAATCTACATGATTTTGCACTAGTTATCAATACAACCAATAATATTTGTCTGCCTTATGAAAATATCATCCAAATCAGTCCATATCTTAATTTTGAAGATATGCGTAATATTGAGCAAGCTTTAAAGAAATATCAGTTAAACTATAAGATCAGTGATCTTATAAATGAAAAATTCTTTTATCTGCTTGAAGCTGAAAATATGCAAGATGCCCTTACTAAACAGATAGCGTTATTAAACGAACAATTGTTGTTGCCAGACAATTTTCTTGAGCGTGTCCTAGCTCGTGAAAAGTTAGAACCAACTGAGTATGATAATCGCATTG
>CASGCC010000014.1 GCA_949299585.1 uncultured Bacillota bacterium
TTTAATTTTATCTATTTTAAAATAGGAGAGAAATGAAACACTCAACTCTCTCCTTCGATTATTTTCATATTCATTTAACTTAATGTTAATAAAAATTCTCTAACCATAGGCCATAATTTTCTATAGCCTGCTTCATTTACATGTACAATATCTGTGCCATTTTTAAAATATTTATTTACACACATACTATTGTTTGAATCTATATTGCTTTTATTAAATAAATCTAAACATGGAATAGACCATTTATTACATAATTTTTGTACTTGTTCCCAAGAACTTCTCTGTACACTTATTTCAGGAACAGTTGACTCTTCACTGTATACACCAGATTTTAGCTTATAAGTATTAATATATCCAATATGTGCAGAATATAATGACTCTACATTATTCATATTTGCTAATAATTTTTCAAAAGCTCCTAACATTGTAGTATCATCATAAGACTCAAGATTAGTAAGATCAATTGCACTATCTTCATCTACAGTTCCTAATGATTTTCCAACAAGGATATCATTTCCTCCACCATTAAATAAAATTATGTCTGGAATTAATGAATCTGTTATTGCTGCTTCATAGAACTGGTTATAAATTGAATTAGTAGTAAATTTTGCCCCATCAACAGCATAATTATATACTATTGCATCAGGGAATTCTTCTTCGATCAAATTCTTATATCCACCATTCCAACCAGCTCCACGCATAATACTATCTCCACATAATAATATTTTCTTACCACTTAAAGGAGTAGTAGTACTAGTAGTACCAGAACTACCTTTTAAATTAGGTGTAGTAAAACTTCCTGTTTTAGTAGTTATATCTAATTTATAAGTGTTATCATCATTCGCAGAATTTTCTACAATTGTTGGAGAGAACCCGTCTTTGCCATCTGTTCCGTTAGTACCGTCAGCTCCAGGACTTCCTGGTGCGCCATCTTGTCCAGTTGCCCCGGTGTCTCCCTTTTCTCCTTTTAAATTTTTGAACTCAAAATTAAAAACTTTAGATGTATTTTCTCCGGTTGCAGTTACAACAACAGAAGGAATTCCAACATTATTATCTACTGTAGCTGTAGGTGTACCAAACCCTGCTGATGTACCAGGAGCACCATCTTGTCCGTCAGTACCATTAGCCCCGGTTTCACCCTTTTCACCAGTTGCGCCTTTAATATTACCTTTCTTATTCCATACTCCGCTTTCTTTATTATATACATCGTATGTTGCTGTATCAAGATAAAAGTCTCCATCTTTACCTTCAGATGTAGGAACTATAGATCCAAATAACCAAGTTGCACCAGAGTCACCTTTATCACCTTTTGATCCATCTGCACCAGTTGCACCTTTTTCACCAGTATCTCCCTTGCTACCTTTTGAAGCAATCAAGATCCAATTAGTATCGTCCCATGAATCTCCAGATGTATGACTAGTCTTACATCCATATGTATTTCCATCATAAGTTATAACATCTATATACTGACTATTGTTTACATATTCTGTACTGGCAGTCCAAGCTCCTTTCAATCTAATGCTTGTTCCAGTATCACCTTTTTCACCAGGAGCACCGTCCGCACCGTTGGCTCCTTTAAGATTAGGCGTAGTGATTTTCCCTGTTTTATTAGTAATATCTAATTTATATACAGTAGCATTGTTTCCTGCACTTTCTGCAATTGTTGGAGAAAATCCATCTTTACCATCTGTACCGTCAGTACCATCCTTACCGTCTTTACCATTATTAACAGTTGCAGTAGTAGTACCAGTCTTATCAGTAATAGTAATAGTGGCTCCTGTTTCTGTTTGTACTACTTTAGCAATAGGAGAGAATCCATCTTGTCCTGATTCTCCAGTACCACTATCCTCGGTTTTAATGCAAACATCAAATTCTTTTTCACGTACTAATAAAATATCTTCTTTAGAATATCCATGTTGATTTAATAATGTTTCAATATAAGCATCAGCCTCTTCAAGAGTTGCGAATTCTCTATAAGAAACTACTCCATCAATTTCTGTGGTAGCAAATTTATACAAATCATTTAAATTTTCTTTCTTAGAAAGTAAAAACATAACTCTATACTTTGACATATTTTTACCTCCATTAACTTATAACATTATCAAAAATATCAGCTTCTACATCATAATCTGTTACAGATACTACAATAAAATCCTTTTTTGCGTATCCACCTTCATTTAATAAATATTCTACATAAGTATCAAGTTCTGTTTCTGACACAAATTCTCTATATTTAATTTCACCATCAGTATCAATCGTATCAAATTTATATACAGTTTCATAATTAGGTTTTTCTTGAACTGCGAACATAATTCTATATACCATAATATACCTCACTTTCTTATAGTCGATTTCATTTTCGTTACAAAACCGACTTTAAGTGTCGGTATAATATAAAAGCCTATAGAGAGAATCGAACTTTCAACACACTGATTACAATTCAGTTGTTCTACCAAATTGAACTATACAGGCAAAATAGGAGAGTAGTATATTACCACTCTCCAAAATAATTCAAATTAAATTAAGCTTTAGGTTCTTCCTCTTCAAATTCTTCAGGGTGAGCTGCCGCCCATTCATCACACATTTCATCCCAAGACTTGTCTGCAAAAGTTTTCCAACCTCTCTTTGCGCAATATTCGCAATCATCAGGATGTGACTTTCCAGTACCTGGGCCAAAATCATCCATATGTCTGTTATAAGCCTTTTCCTCTGCTGGTGATTCAAACCTTACTTCCCTATTTTTGTAATCATAAATCATATACTCTTCCTCCTTATTTTTAGCTAAAAATAATAGTTACTTTATCTTTTGTAAAAGAGAGTATGAACTCTCTTAAACTGCGATAAATAATAATTTGTATGAATTTTAGGTCGTGAACATCCGTAAGCCAACGACCTTTTTAATCATGGGCTTGGGCAAGCCGGTGATTTTATTGTTAAAATAATAATTTTTAACAATTTAAGAGAGATGCACATTCCTAAGCTGCCAAACTAAAGTTTTGTACATTCCTAAATACATAAATAATTTTGAGTACATTCTTAAATATCCAAACTATTTATAAATTTAACAAATTTAAAAAAGATCACCCGGAAATTCCGATCATCCTCGAAGAAATTGAAGAACGCGATGTTACCGCTAAGATACATGAAACCAGCTATGACCTATTTATCATGCGTGATAAATGCCATGGCTTAGAACATTTGCATAAGATCAAATTATATGATGATGAGCTAATAGCTCTAGCCCCAAAAAGCTCAGCTTTAAAAAGCAAATGTTCGATCAAAGATCTTGCCAACTATGAGCTGTTGCTTATGCCTCGATACACAGCCATTGCTGAAGCAACGATCGATAAATGTCTAGAATTAGGCTTTAAGCCCAATATCAAGCGCCATGGCAGGATCGAAACCATCATCCATGCGGCAAAAAATAATGAAGGCATTGCTATTACCACCAAAAAATCTTTGCACATCTTTCATCTTGATGGCTTAAAAGCTATCCAAATTACTGATAAGGTTCAGCTTGGAATCTATATTTATTATGATCTTCAAGCTAAAAACATTAAATTTATAAATGAACTATTAAGTTATATAAAACCAATAGAGCAGTAAAAACTGCTCTATTGCCATCTATTAAATCGAGCTATATCTAGATCAAAGACGTCTAAGATCTTGCCGATCAAATGATATTCCATATCTTCAATATTTTGCGGCCTATTATAATAGCTCATTACTAAAGGCATGATATAAACATTTTGTAATTTAGCTAAATATGCCATGTTATCTAAATGAATGGCAGAAAGCGGCGTTTCGCGAACAGCCAAAACTAATTTGCGCTTTTCTTTGATCATTACATCAGCGCTGCGAAGCAAAAGATTATCGGAATAGCCATGAGCAATACCGGCAATCTTTTTCATCGAACAGGGAACGATGATCATGCCATCATTTTTAAAGGTTCCGCTAGCAATTGCTGCACCAATATTATCATTTTCATAATAATGATCACATAAGCTTTTTAAAGCATCAGCATCTTTATTATTTTCCATTTTTAAGGTCATCAATGCTCCTTTGGTTGCAACCAAATGAATATCACATTGATGCTTTTTTAATTCCTTTAACAGCTTTATCGCTAAGGGCATGCCACTAGCACCGCTTAGGCCAACAACTATCTTCTTCATAACAAGCTAATGATGAATGTTGCCCAAATATAGCTAAAAGGCATGACCAAGATCATCGCAGGTATCATATCGGCAATTGGAAAATTCTTGACCTTGATCATCCTAAAACCAGTAGCTAGCATCAAGATTCCTCCACAAGCTTTAAAATCCAAGATCATATCAGCATTGGTCAAAGGAAAAATAAAACCAGCACAGATAAACAAAATAAAGAAAATGATAAATTGCGGTATAGCAACCGCGGAAACAACCGCTCCTAAATTACAGGCAAAAATTAAGGCAGTAAAGAAATCTAAGATCGATTTAGAAATCAAGATCGAATTATCACCGATCATGCCCGCCGTTAAGGTACCATAAATACCCGTACCGCTAGCACAAAACAAAACGATGATGGTTACTAGCTGATTCATATATTCTTCTTCAGTAATATTATCATTTTTTATAGGAACTATCTTAGCTATCGGCAAACGTAGCAAAGCTGCAAGCTCATTGATCTTATCACCAAGATGAATAGCTAAACCTATCGCCGTGCCAATAACGATCGCAAAAATTACCGCAGGCATATTTTTCATCAAGATGATAGAACTGATTCCCATGGCCATAGAACAGGCACCAAAGATCAAAGTAATCTCTTGCTTAAACTTTGGGCTTAATTTATCTTTGATCAAAGTGCCAGCTATGCCACCTAAAAACACTGATAAGGCGTTAATAATTACTCCAATAGGCATGATCTTTTTCTCCTATTGCTTACCAAACCATTTTTCCATATCGATGTCCATGAATTTGGCACGTTGGAATCGATCTTTTTGGTCAAATGGCACGGTACAATCAAAGATAGCTTTACACGCAATGCCAACGCCGCGAATATTATATGCATATTGTGGCTGATTGGAAGGATCTAAAGGATGACATTGTACCCCAGGAATTGGGATCATATCGATATCGGCTTGAAAGCGGGTAGTCATGGCCCACATCACATCGCTAATATCAAAAGGATCGACATCTTCGTCAACTAAGAATACATGTTTCAATTCTGCAAAAGCACTAAAAGCTAATAAAGCAGCTTGACGCTGTCTGCCTTCATCAGAAGGTACGCTTTTTTTGAATTGCATGATAGCTACATACTTACCGCCCCCACATGAAGCGCAGTAAACATTTTGTAATTTATTTGGCATAGCTTTTTCGACCATGGTCAAGATACTAGCCTCAGTAGGAATGCCCGCCATGGAAACATGCTCTTCGCTAGGTCCAATGCATGTTTGCATGATCGGATTTTTTCTTGTAGTCACGGCCTTTACTTTTATTATCGGCAAGGATGGATTTGCCGGTCCACAATAGCCAGGGAATTCTGGCATTGCTTTACCGGTATCAGAATTGATATCTTCACGAATGCGTCTATTTGGTAATATTTCACCTTCAATGACATATTCCGCATTAGCGATAGCTTTTTCATTGATGGTCAAACATTGCACCAATTCAACTGGCGCTTTGCGAATAGCCCCTGCAGCCTGCAATTCATCATAGCCTAACGGCGTAGTAGGTGCTTCAAAGCATGAAGCTATTTCAATGGCAGGATCGACGCCGATGCTGATAGATATTGGCAAAGCTTCCCCTTTAGCTTCCGCTAGTTCGCGAAAATAACCTATATGTCTGGCTCCAGGTTGCAAGAAGATAGAAATTTCATCTTTTGATTGAAAACACATGCGATGAATCGTTACATCTAATTCTTTGGTTTCGGGATTGGAAGCATAGCACATTCCCAAAGTAATATATGGTCCAGCATCTTCTAAGGTATTGGTTGGCGCTGGAACTAATTTGCGGATATCAAAGCCTTCATCGGTGGCATAATGAACAACTTCCTGACATTTTGCCTGTTCATTAGGAATAACGATAGGTTTGATGGGATTATTGACCGAATCCTTTAATAAAAAACCTAGTTTTTCTGGCGGACAGTCTAATAAATATCCTACTCTTTTCCGACTTGCCAAGACTCCAGTTACAACTCTAGCACCAGGATGCCCTTTGATATTATTGAACATCATGGCTGGACCTTCCTTGGTTGGTCGCATAACGGTTCCTTGTGCTCCAACATGACGGTAGACCCCAGATAATTCACCTCTAGGGTCTACTTCGATATCGGTTTCGATCAATTGATCATCAAGTGATCGTAACAATGTTAACGCAGATCTTAAATCGTTTACTTTCATATTACCCTCTTTTCTTTTTACAGAAAAAAATTTATCATTAATATTTCAAGCAAACAATTCATTTTAGGCAACGACATATTCCAAATCAGAATAATTATTTTATCCTTCCATGATACATATCGCTAAAGATTCCCTTTGTTTCGATAAGCTCATGATATTGGCCGCGCTGTACGATCTTGCCTTCAGCAAAAACGATGATCTCATCGCAGTTTTCTAAGGTCGTCAAACGATGGGCAATCGATAAGACCGTTAAATTATGTTCTTTGATCAAGTTTTCAATTTCACGTTGAATATATTTTTCCGCCGTATTATCTAAAGCAGATGTTGCTTCATCTAGGATCAAGATCTTAGGGGTACGCAAAAAGATTCGAGCAATAGCGATCCTTTGTCTTTGCCCACCCGATAAATTGCCTCCTCCTTCGGCAATCACCGTATCCAACCCTTCCGGAAGTTCCGCGATAAATGATGATAAATAAGCTTTCTTAGCCGCTGCTAAGATCTTATCATCATCCACCTTTTGCGCTAAGCCATAGCAAATATTATCCCTTATGGTTCCTGCGATCAAAAATGGATTCTGAGGGACCAAAGCAATCATTTCTGATAGATCATGACGCGAAAGCTTAGAAATAGGCCAATGACCGATCTTTGCTTTATCATGACTATTTTCAAGGTTACAGATCAGTTTGATCAATGTTGACTTGCCGCACCCGCTAGGTCCCACGATCCCGATGAACCTGCCTTCTTCTATCGTAAATGAAACACCATCTAGGACCTTGGTATTATCATCATAACTGAAACTGATATCATCAACGCTGATCAATGGCTTAGCGATCTTGGTAAGATCCTGCTGCTGATAAGGCAAATAGGAAAAGTCACATGGCAATTCCAGCATCTTGAAAAAATCTTCGCTTAACACCATACATTCCGCTAGTTCATCAAAGATCCGATGCAATTCTTCCAACGGTTTGATCAATTGAGCAAAACAAAGATAAGCTGTTAGTACATTACCAACGCTGATCACATTGATCGTTGCTAAATAAACTGAGATACCGATCATCAAGACCGTAAAGACAGCTTCATTGACAAATTTCAAGATATCATATTTAGCCATTTGATAATGATGCTTCATTTCTTTTTGGCGCAAATAAAACGATTTATCGCCAAAGCGCTGTTTTTCTAGTTCGACGCTGTCGCTGATCCTGATGACCTCGATACCATTTAAAAGTTCAACGATGGTTCCATCGATCTCTGCTTTAGTTTCTAAAAGCTCGACCCTGATGCCTCTTTGTGTTGAGATCTGTCGATATACGATAAAAAGCCCGATAGGTATCACCAGCATCATCGGTAAGGCTAAAACGATCGGTAAGGTCGTAAAAATGACGATGATAGCTGCCAAGCTATTAAATATAGCAGGTACAAGATCCATAAATAATAATTTTTCTAATTTAACGGTACCTTCTAAACAACGATTTAGCCGACCATGGATATTTCCGGTCATATTTTGCTTAAAATAACTAAGCGGTGCTTTAAGCAAGGCAACCACGACCTGTTCTCTAGCCTTTTGTTCGGTCTTGGTTGCGGCATCTTCGACCATCAAACGTCTAATGATCTTTAAAGCTTCATTTAACACATTGGCAGCCAAGATCAAAATAAGCACAGGAATGATGCTGATAAATACGATATCTTTATTCGCCAAGATATCATCGGTAAGATAACCAATGGCTTTGGCCGTAAACTGAGCTAAAGCTGAACAAATGATCATCAAAATGATGATGATCAAAAAGTTACGACGCTGCTGCTGGTCTAATAAACGATAGACCTTAGCAGCCAATTTTTTAAAATTATTGATCCCCTTCATGATTCACCCTCATTCCCAATAGATCATCTTTTTGGTCATGCCGCCATCAACCACTAAGTTGGCTCCATTGATAAAATCATTTTGTTTATCGCTTAAAAACAAACAAGCTCTAAGGATATCTTGTGGCTTCCCTACCCTTCCTGATGGATGCTGACTATGATCTTCAGGTCGCAGATCATCATAATCTTGGGTTTCGATCCACCCTGGACTAATGGCATTTACCGTAATTCCCGTATTGCTTAACGACACGCACAGACTATTGGTCAAAGAAACGATACCGCCTTTGCTAGCGCCATAAGCTTCCCAATCTGCTTCATTTTGCTGATATCTGGTTGAAGCAATATTGATGATCCGACCATAGCCAGCTCCTTCATTTATTTCAACGAAATACTTTGCGCAGATAAAAGATCCGCGCAGGTTTGTCGCAATTACCTTATCAAATTCATCTATCGTGATCTTAGATAGTGGTTTATTAAACTTGCTGATGGCTCCATTATTGATCAAAATGGCTACTGGTCCAAATTGATCCTTGATCTGGGCAAAACAAGCTTTGATCTGTTCTTCCTGCAACAGATCAACCTTAAAAAAAGTGAATATTTTTTTCACTAAACATGGTATCGATGATATCTAAGGCCATGACTTCATAGCCTTTTTTGGCATAACCTAATGCCAAAGCATGACTGATGCCTTGCGCAGCACCGCTAATTATGATCCTATCCATCTGACACATCTCCTATGATATATAAATAATTATAGACGATATTTAAAAAAAACCATATAAAAAAAGAGCTTAAGATAATAAGCCCTTAATCTAGATCATTGCCATTAGACTTGATGATCTTTTGATAATAATAGAAACTATCTTTCTTGGAGCGCTCATAAGTTCCATGGCCTTCATCATCCTTATCAACATAGATGAAACCATAACGCTTGCGCATTTCTCCAGTGCCTGCCGATACCAGATCGATGCAGCCCCACCAGGTATATCCGATCAAATCGACACCATTTGCTATCGCTTTATCCATCGTTTTGACATGTTCTTTCAGATATTCGATCCGATATGGATCATGGATGCTGCCATCTTCTTCGACCTTATCATAGGCTCCTAAGCCATTTTCCACCACCATGATCGGCAATCCATAACGATCATAGATCATTTCTAGATAATACTGTAATCCTGCTGGATCAAACGCCCAGCCCCAATCAGAATATTTTAGATATGGATTCTTCGCACCAGCTGAGAAATTTCCGCCAACTTTTTCTTTGACCTCATGCGTGGTCACGATCGTCGACATATAGTAAGAGAATGTATACATATCGACGGTGCCCTCTTGCAGATCGGCCAGATCTTGCTCGGTTATATCCAGCTTGACATCATGCTTTGCCCATAATCGCTTCGCATAGCTGCCATATTGGCCTTTGCACTGCACATCGCCGCAATAGAAGATATTTTGCTCCCAGGTATGCCTATTCAGCAAGATATCTTCGGGATCACTGGTCAGTGGGTAAAAGGTAATACCGCAGATCATACAGCCGATCTTATTTTCCGGATCGATCTGATGGCCCATCTTGACCGCATGGGCGCTGGCAACAAATTGATGATGCAGATGCTGATAGGCATCACGATACATCTGTGGCGTTGCTTTATTGCCAAACATCTCTAGGAACATGACCGTATTATTGATCTCATTAAAGGTCAGCCAATATTTTACCAAACCTTTGAATTCCGTAAAGCAGGTCTTTGCAAAACGATCATAAAATTCGATCAATTTACGATTGGTCCAACCGCCATATTTCTCTTCCAGATATAGCGGAGTATCAAAATGCCAAATCGTTACCAACGGCTCGATATGATATTTTCTTAATTCCTTGAACACATTACGATAAAATTCAATACCCTTTTCATTTGGAACTTCTTCATCGCCTTTTGGATATAAGCGGCTCCATGAAATGCTCATCCTAAACATCGTAAAGCCCATTTGCGCAAACAGTTTGATATCTTCTTTATAATGATGATAAAAATCGATACCATCATGATTCGGATAATAATAACCATCTAGCACGGCATAATGCGCGCCTTCTGGCAAAACATCACCACGTTTAGCAAATTTCCCTGGTTTGCCATCTTTATCGATATAGGTGATATAGCGCGGTTCTTTAACGCTACCCCCTGTTGTCACATCGGTTAGCGCTGGACCTCTGCCATCTACGTTCCAAGCGCCTTCGGCCTGATTGGCGGCTATCGCTCCACCCCAGAAAAAATTTTTTGGAAAACTCATAGCTTAACCTCCTAATTAATATAAATATGCCATTAGTTCCGGTAGATCATACACGGTATAGATCCCTAAAGGTTTTTGATTCTTCATTCCGGTTTCGGTAATGATGATAACCAATACATAGATGCCCTTTTTTAAAGAATTTTCAAATTCATAAATGATCTGGGAAATATCCCGCTTGCGATCCATGAAGATCACCCGATCATCAGCACATTCTTCAATGATCTCGCTGATATATTGTAGATTAGGATTATCAATGGCCCAATGAGCAATCTCCCGATAAGTGATCAAGCCAACAAAACGTTCTTCATCATATATCGGCAATTTGCTGGTGCCTAATTTTTGCATGAGATAATAAGTATCTAAGATCAGATCGCTTGGATGACATACCACAACTTTTTTATGCAGGTGCGTGCCGATCTGTTCATCTTTTTTTAAAGCTTGAGCAATCGTCATGATATCATTTACCACGCTATCGACCGGCTGAGCAATTACTTCTTGTTGATTTCCCCGCTGATGAACGATAGCGTTGCGCAGATCAGCATATTCCATCAGATCCATTTGCTTTGATCTGATGATATGATTGGTCTTGGCACACATATTTACCAATTGATAAAACTTCATATTGCGGGAAGGCTTTAAGATATCCCGCATGCTTTGTTCAATGGAAACAAAAGCTTCTAAAAATCTACCGGCATTATCCATATATTTATCCCTCACTAAAATATTCTATGATCGTTAGTGCAGTTTGTTTAGCTAGATCTTGCATCGATTGCTGATCCAACGTTTCTTGATAATAATAATTTAACACGATAACCGGACTTTGACAATAATCAAACAAAGGTAAGGTAATAGCTGAAGGATCGTCGATCTTCTGCATGGTTATGTGTTCATGATAAAGATCCTTTTTAGCTGGCAACAAATAATAGTAATAACCACCTTGAAAGTCCCGATCCTTCAAGTTATCAGCAGCAAGATCTAAAAAATATTGGCTTTTTATCGCTTTTTCATCATTGCTTATCGGTAAATAAGCAATGATCTGCTTTGCTTGCGCTTTACGGCATTGGATGCTGATGATAAGATCAGCTGCATCATATTGGTCCTGCTTAGCTTGTGCTGGCAGATCGCTCTTTCCAACCGTTACCATGATCTTTTCATCATTTGCTAGAGCTTTTTGGATATCTTGAGCCAAAGCTTGCGCATTTTCATAGTTTATATCATAATCTTCATCCTGGTATAATGGAACGCTAAGATCTAGGTAAACCGTTTTGACATCATCGGTTGTTTTTGGCCATAGGATCCAGGCCCCAAAACCTATTAGCGCCACCAAAGCGACCAATAATGCTTTAGTTTTGATCGTAGCCTTGCGCATCGATCAATTCCTCCTTAGCTTGGATCTCTTTGATGATCATCTTGATGATCTTGTCGATCCTGCTGTTTTCTTCATAATTGGCTTCACACATAAAATTGGCACGCTGCTCATCGATAAGCTTCTTAGCGATCAGCTGGCTTTTTGCTTTTTCCTTATTATAGACCACGATCGAATTGCCCCCATATTCTTTTACCAAACGCATGCAAGGGACATCAGTGATCCCATCGCCGATATAGATCATCCTCGTAAAGGGAATCGGTCTTTGATCCATCTGCACATAAGTATTTAGGCTGTCATCATCATTTTCATCTAATACTTGTTTATTGATCCTAAAGATATATTGGGTCTTGGTCGTGTAATTAACACATACTCCCGGCCAGATTGCCTTATCATTCTCATATACATACTTACAGGCAAAGATCTTGCGGAAATGTTTAGCGATACTGGTGCCTTTGATCATTTCTTTCATGCCGCTAGATATGATATAATGCTCAACCTCATATCCATGAGCTTTACCAAAATCGTCGATTCGCGCAAACCAGCTTTCGACCCCAGCAAAAAACTTAACATCTTGTCCTAACTTTTTAAGATAGTCATAAGCCAAGCCATTTTGACTTTTTAGCAAAACCCAATACATATATGAAAGGATCGGATCCATTTTGTGCTGCTTGCTAAAAGATGTTACTTCTTGCCAAAACTTGGCGGTATCATCATAACCTAGCGCAGGTATCAAGCTATATTCTTGCATATCCTTATTGGATAATGTCTTATCAAAATCATACATGATAGCAATTTTTTTCATTTGGACCTCCTTGTTAAAAAAGCCTCTTGCTAAGAGGCTAATTTTCTAATAATTTCATGATAGCGATCGTATAGATCTCAACTTGCTTTAACAGACTATCAATGGCACAGCTTTCATTAGCATCGTGGATATGATTATCCTCACCTAAGAAAGCGCAGCCAAAAGCGATGCAATTATGGATGCCTTTAGCATAAGTGCCACCGCCCATCGTCATCGGCATCGTTTCATAATCATTCGTAACTTCCTGATAAGCACTTAATAGTTTAGATACTAAAGGACTATCAATTGGATAAAACAGCGGTTCATGGCGCCCAGTAATCTCAATGATACCATTTTCATCCTCAAGATTTTCTTCCATCAAACCAATGATCTGCTTGGTGATCATCGTTACTGGAAAGCGAATATCAATGGTTGCACAAACCGTATCGCCATCTTTATAGATCACGCCGTTATTTAAGGTCAAGCTGCCATAATCATCGCTCAAAGCGATACCTAGCATCTTGCCATCAGTTTCTAAGCCAATATGTGAGCAATAGAAATCTACGAATGGATCATTGAAGCCAGCAGCCTTCAACGCACATAAAGCATGAGAGATCGCATTGATTCCTAACTGCGGCGTACTAGCATGCGCCGATACGCCTTTGACATCGATCGTAACCGTATTTTCATCTTCACTAATAGCATATTCGATTTCATTATTATTGAAGTAGTCTTCTAATAAGCGTTTGCTGAAAGAATTCTTTTCGACCTTTACCACACAGCGATTGCAAACAACATTGCTAGCAACCCCGCCTTTGATATCAATGATCTTGGTCTGCTTGCTTTTCATCAAAGCGCCGATCATTCCTTTTTCCCCATGAACGCCAGGAAATTCACCATCAGGCGTAAATCCCATGTCGATATGACCTTCACATTCAACATAGTGTGCCAAACATCTCGAGCCGCTTTCTTCATTACAGCCCATGATCAATCGTACCCTTTTATTAAGTTCGATGCCCATATCCTTGATGATCTTTAAGGCGATCATGCTGGCAACAACTGCGCCTTTATCATCACTGACCCCGCGGCCATATACCTTGCCATCACGGATATCCATCTTGAATGGATCGCTGATCCATCCTTCTCCGCACGGCACGATATCCAAATGACCTAAGATACCAATGACCTGCTCACCTTGACCGATCTGCGCATAACCGCAATAATTATCTAGATTTTTGGTTTCAAATCCTAGTTCTTTACAGATATTTAAAGCGGCATGCAAACAATCTTTTGGACCTTGACCAAATGGTGCATCTGCTTCAGCTTTTCCCTCAACACTATTGAAACTAACCAATGTTGCAAGATGATCAAGCAATTGCTGGCGATAATTTTCCACATATTGTTTAACTTCCATATCCATTCTCCCTTAAAGCTCGATCTCCAAACTAACCGGACAATGATCAGAGCCATATATATTACTATGTATTTTAGCATCCTTTAGCTTTTCTTTCAAATCTTTCGACACCACAAAGTAATCTATCCGCCAACCAATATTCTTGCTGCGAGCATTAAAACGATAGCTCCACCACGAATATTCTACCTTTTCCGGATAAAGATAACGGAAGGTATCGATAAAACCACTGGCCAATAATTCCGTAAATTTTGCCCTTTCCTCATCGGAAAAGCCCGCATTTTTATGATTGCTGTCTGGATTTTTCAGATCGATCTCATTATGTGCGACATTTAGATCACCACAATAAACTACACTTTTTTTCTTGCTAAGTTCAACCAGATTATTTCGCAACCAGTCTTCCCATTCCTGACGATAATCTAAACGTAATAGTCCTTCCTTGCTATTAGGAACATAGGCATTGACCAGATAAAAATTATCATATTCCAAGGTAATTACTCTACCTTCATCATTATGAACCTCATCATTAAAATCATAACTAACGCTAAGCGGCGCTTTCTTAGCAAATATTGCGGTACCAGAATAACCTTTGCGCACAGCGCTATGAAAAAATTGATGATAACCAGGAAGCTCTAGTACCAGTTGATGCGGCTGCATCTTCGTTTCTTGGATGCAAAAGAAATCAGCATCCATCGCTTTGAAGAAATCTTCAAAGCCTTTGGTAACACAAGCCCTTAAACCATTAACATTCCAAGATACAAAACGCATTTATCTAACTACCTTTCTAGTTTGGGTCTTCAACCATAACTTATGCTCTTCATCTAGATATGGGCTGATTTGTTTATAAACCTGCTCATGGTAAGCATTAAGCAAAGCTATTTCTCGATCATTCATCAAGCTAACATCCAACGCATCCATATCGATCGGACATAAGGTCAATGGTTCAAAATACATGAATTGACCATATTCATTATTGGTTCCTTTGCAAACCAACAATTCATTCTCGATCCTGATGCCGATAACATCGGGAATATAGATTCCTGGTTCATCGGTCACGATCATGCCTTCTTCTAAGGCAACAGTTGCAGCAGGCCCTTTGCCCCAACGGATATTATGAGGACCTTCATGAACGCTTAGGACATGACCAACACCATGGCCGGTTCCGCATTGATAATCAATGTCATGCTGCCAACAGATACCGCGAGCCAAGATATCTAAATTAGCTCCCGTCGTACCATATAAAAATTTAGCTCCCATCAAATTAAGCATGGCTCTTAAGACCGTTGTGTAATAAAAACGATCTTTATCGCTCACCTTACCAAGACATATCGTTCTGGTAATATCGGTCGTTCCATCAAAATAGGTTCCTCCGCTATCAACCAGTAAGAAACCGCTGTTATCAAGGCTAGCATTGCTGGTTTCGTTAGCGCTGTAATGCATCATCGCGGCATTGCCCTTATATGCGCATATCGTAGCAAATGATGGTTCGATATAATCCTGACCTTCTGCTCTTAATTCATACAGCTTATTTTGCACGCTGATCTCATCCATAGGAAACTTACCAACATTGCTTTTTAGCCAATAAATAAACTTGGTCATTGCTACCCCATCTTTGACATGAGCATTCTTGGTATTTTTGATTTCAACAGCATTTTTCATTGCTCGATACATAACGATCGGATTTGCTTCGTCAATGATTTCTTGAGTGATATGGTCATATAAATAAGCGTTCAGCTTAGCTTTATCTACCCAAATCTTGCCAGTCTTTAGCTCTTTTAGATCTTGTGCCAAAGCATCATAAGCACACAAACATACTTTAGCCTTTTCTAGTTTTTCTTTGACATCTTCATTAATTTTTGCTTCAGCGATGTACAATCTTACCCTATCAAGTTCTACTAATGCATAAGCATAATTGACCGGCGTATGTGCAATATCATCACCTCGAAGATTAAACAACCAAGCAACATCTTCTAAGCTAGAAACTACCAAAGCTTCGCATCCTGCGGCTTTGACATCACCCTGAACCTTAGCGATCTTTTTAGCTATTGACATTCCCGTATATTTTTCATCAAGGATAAAAGCCTTGCTGCAAGGCATTGCTGGCCGATCTTGCCAGATCTGATCTACTAGATCTTCATCAGCCTTGATCTGAGCTTGTTTAAGCACCAATTTAGCTGCTAGCTCATCTTTTATCTTAGCATTTACGACCTTGCCATCAAAGCCAACGCAACCACCTTGTGGACAATTATCAACGATATATTCAAAAACGGTCGGAACCTTTGCCATCCCCATCTTGAATAACTTGATCCCTGAATTTTTCAATTGCTTTTCAGCTTGGGTAAAATAACGGCCATCGGTCCATAAGCCTGCTTCTTTATGACCAACGACCAAAAAACCAGCAGAGCCTGTAAACCCTGACATATAACTGCGGCATTTAAAATGATCACCAATATATTCGCTCATATGATCATCATCGGTCGGAATATAATAAAGATCGATGCCCTTTTGGCTCATCAAAGCTCTTAACGCCATTATTTTCTCTTTTACGTTCATTTAACTAATCTCCTATATTCTACTTTTCAATTATACACAACCAGTCGTTAAAATTAAAGGACCATGCTAACTAAAAAGGATGATCTTTGACATCGATCATCCTTTTATTAGCTTTTTTTTATTTAAATTTCAAAAACTGTATTTTGCTCATTTCAAGCCAACTCGTTAATCTTAAATTTCATCTAGATTCTCATCTTTTAGACATTTCTACTATTCTTGTAATTTCGCCTTTTTCTTTATAATTAACTTTAGCTTGAATCATTAAATATTCAATTTTTAAATGATTAAACTGTCCATCGGTCTAACCTCATGTAGACTTTTCACTTTCTAATAATACTGAAATAATTAAAATTTGAATGTTCAAGTAGCTATATAAGCTGAGGCAAAAGATTATAATATTTACTGTTAAACATTCGCCTTTTCCGTCCTTAGCAGTATCTACAAACTAACTAAGAACGTCATCTTAATATTCTAGTAGTACCTCTTTCATGATAGATCCTCCTTGAGATTTATCTATCTCTTTTTGTACTTATATATTATCATGGATATAATATCTAACAAGTCTATATTTAAAATTTTTTTTGTGTTATAATTAAATAGTGAGAGGTGCTTACAGACAAGCACCTCTTTTTTTATATTTGTGATTTTAAATAAGAAAAGATAAACGCATCTAGATCGCCATCCATTACGCCATTGACATCTGTGGTCTCATAAGAGGTACGCAGATCTTTGACCATGGTATATGGACAAAAGACATAAGAACGGAT
>CASGCC010000015.1 GCA_949299585.1 uncultured Bacillota bacterium
AGAAACAAATAAGGCATGCTTTTCTTCATTTGCTTTCCCCCTTCTTTTATCCTAAAAAATATAAAGGCTTCTATATGATATATAGAAGCCAAAATCATCTCTAAAATATCATCATAGTCCGACAATTTACGGCTGCCGGGTAGAAACTTAACGCACCATATCTGCGCCATATATGATTGATTTGAAAAACGTTAGTATTATAGCAAATATCATTTTCTTTGTCTACCTATCCATGATATATTTGCATATATATTTTAACCTATTTCTTAAGCTTTTTCTACCGCTCACCTTGATCTTTTAACCATTAAAATAAAGTAAAGATCAACAAAAACATTCCTGCCGCGATCAGCTGTCTAAAAACGTGCTATAATAGCTAGCATACGGAGGTCTTAATATGTATCAAGAAAGAAGAAAACAATTCAGCGAACATCTAAGCGATGATTCACTAGCATTATTTTTCAGCGGTAAAGCACCTTACAAATTAGGCGATGAAAAATATGCCTTTGCCACTGATCGCAGCTTTTATTGGCTAAGCGGTTTAGATAAAGAAAATATGATCCTATTATTAGGCAAATGCCAAGGAAAATACCTAGAATATTTATTCATAGAACCATATGATGAAGTTCTAGCCAAATGGGTAGGTGGCAGGATATTGCCAAAAGAAGCAGCTAACATTTCTGGCATCGATGCAATCTATGAAACAAATCAGATCTGGGAAGTCTTGGCATCTTTATTATCCCGCAGATTCAATAGCTCATCGCACCTTGATGTATACTTTGATTTTAGCAAACAAGAAGCTTTCCAACAAACTGAAGCAATTAATTTTGCCAACAAATTCCAAGCACGATATCCGCATGTCTGCCTGCTTAACAGCGCACCGATCATGGCGCGATTAAGGATGATCAAGGATGAAGATGAGATCGGCAAGCTTAAACAAGCTATCCACATTACCGATCTAGCTATCCAGAACATGATGAAAAATGCTCATGGCCAAATTAGCGAAAATGAATTAGAAGCCCATTTTGACTTTGTCTTAAAATGTAATCTATGCGATCATTCTTTCCCTTCCATCATTGCTGGGGGCAAAAATGCCACGATCTTGCATTATGACAGCAATGATCAAATCGTTAAAGATGGCGAACTGGTATTATGTGATCTAGGCGCTTCCTATCAATATCTCAATGCCGATATCACCCGTACCTTCCCGGTAAACGGTAAGTTCTCGCCCCGCCAAAGGCAGATCTATGACATCGTTTTAAAAGGAAATAAGATGATCATGGATATGGTAAGACCCGGTTTGACCTTAAAACAATTAAACGATGAATTGATCAGTTTCTATGAAAAAGAATTAGCAGCAATTGGTTTATTAAAAAATGGCAAGACCGTAAATGATTATTACTGGCATGGTGTTTCGCATATGCTAGGTTTAGAAACTCATGATGTAACGGTAGCTAATTACCAATTAGAGCCAGGAAATGTCTTCACCATCGAACCAGGCCTTTATCTAGAAGATGAAGGTATCGGCATCCGGATCGAAGATAATGTTTTGGTAACCGCAGATAGCTGCATCAATCTAAGCAAAGACATCATCAAAGATCCTGATGAGATCGAAGCTTTCATGGCAAAACAAAAGTAGCACAAAGCTACTTTTTTTATTTCCATACTTCTTTTGCTTCAGCATGAAATGGAAGCGTTATTTTAAAATTGTTGATATCATGAAGCTGCAAGGCATCCGCCCTGCTAGAATGATGCGGATAGCAAAGGCTGATTGCTTGATGTTTTGCTAACATCTGGCAAACAAATGAGCCTTCCTTCTTGCGACCGCTAGCGATGATGATCGCTTTTTCGCTTAGCAGCTGTTCAACCAAAAGTCGATTATCAGCTTTTTCCAAATGGGTATCAGCAAGCAATATGAGATCCGCCTGCCTGATATCGTTATCCTTTATTGCTTCATAGCTTTGGATAAATTCTTGATGATGCGCCTTCTGCATCCAATTTTGTTCTTCGAGCATCTTTTCAATAGCTATCATCATCCGCTTATCGATAGCTATTTTTTCTTTGGCAAAATTCTTTGCCAACAAATACAATAGCTCATTGCCGCGGCCATATAGCTGAACAGGAAGTATGACCTTAAAGCCTTGAGCTAAATAACGTGTTATTGTCAAAAGCATCGCCTTACGCAATTCTTCGGCATTTTGCAGCAGTTGATCATGCGCCATGTCGATGATGGCAACATCGGCAGTGATATCTTTAGGTATATCGCAAGCATAAAGCAAGGGATCGATCTGAAAATCTCCAGAATAAAAAAACTTATAGCCATCTGCCAACGTTAACAAAAACCATAAGCTGCCCGGACAATGACCGCTGCGTCCATAAGCAACGCTAAGGTTTTGATGTTCATAGGTTCCATTCCCCGCAGCATTTAAATAAACCATTTTTTGATGATGGATATTTGCCAACGCAAAGGTTTGCTTGGTAGCTAAGATCGTTCCATCAAATCCTTGGGCAACCAAATGATCAACCGCCCCGCAATGATCTTTATGCGCATGGGATAAAAACAAGAAATCGGTATTTCTTGCCTCATCTTCACTGATATCAGGAAAGGGGAAGGGGTCGGTATCCATGATGCCACAGTCAAACATGATATATCTTTTTGCAGCATATTCGATCATGAAGCAGGTGCGCCCATGCTCACCATAGCCGCCTTTAATTATCAGTCTGTTCATAAGCATAAAGCTTATCTTGCGCAATGCTAAGATAGCCCTTGGTATTCTTTGCGATATTTTCATCATGCAAAAAAGTAATATCTTCACCATTCATCGTCTTGGCCTTGACGCGATAAGT
Organism: uncultured Bacillota bacterium; assembly: GCA_949299585.1. Lineage (GTDB taxonomy): Bacteria > Bacillota_I > Bacilli_A > Erysipelotrichales > Erysipelotrichaceae > JALEVB01. Next base: position 2,845 of record CASGCC010000015.1, read on the forward strand.
TCCCCCTTCAAAGGTAGGCATGACAACTTCGATCGGTAAGCTGTTTGCTTCTGGCTGATAGCTAAATTTACAATCCTCAGCCCTAAAGTAAAGCTGCACCGCTGCTTGCTCACTAAAATTCAAGCATTTAAGCATGGTATCATTTCCTAGGGACACTTCTGCCATATCATCTTGCGTTAAAACAATCTTTCCTTTGATGTGATTTCCTGCCCCTAACAAGCCGGCAACCACCGCCGTAGCTGGCCGCTGATAACATTCCTGCGGCGTTGCGATCTGATCGATCTTTCCTTGATTCATCACGACGATGCGATCAGCCATGGCAAAGGCCTCTGAGGGATCATGCGTCACATGAAATACCGTTGTTTGTAATTCTTTAAAGATCTGCGCCATTTCCGTACGCATCTCGATGCGCAGCTGCACATCAAGATTACATAAAGGCTCATCCAAAAGGATGATCGATGGGGACATGATCAAAGCTCTAGCAATAGCAACGCGCTGTTGCTGACCGCCTGATAATTCTGAAGGATATTGCTCCATCAAGCCGTTTAGATGCAAAAGATCGATCATCTTTTGCAATTTTTCCTTCATCGTTTTTTCATCGGTCTTTTTTAGTTTCAAGCCATATAGGATATTATCTTTAGCGATCATATGTGGCCATAAAGCAAAATCCTGAAAAACCATATTGAGATCACGCTTTTCGATCGGCGTGATCTTTTTATTGGTCGTAACTTCCGCACTGTTTAAGATCACTTTGCCATCATTGATATTTAAGATTCCAGCAATGATATTAAGCATCGTACTTTTGCCACAGCCGCTAGGTCCTAAGACCGAAATGATCTCGCCTTTTTTTACTTCTAAGGATACGCCTTTCAATACCTCTTTATCCCCATAGCTTTTATGGATATTTTTAAGCTCTAGTATCGTTTCCATATACTCTTACCTTTCCTTTCTTCATGCTTGGCCTATTAAGCAAACGCTCCAAGATGACCATGATCGTTATGATACAAATACCGCTGACAATGGTTGCAGCTGCGGCATCGCCAAAATGCAGATCATTATAAGAATCAGCGATCCATACCGGCAAAGTTTCCCAATTTGGCGGATATAAGATCGTCGTTATCGCTAAGTTAAAGATGCTGCCGCCAAAAGCTGATAACACAGCGGAAACAGCGCTATTGTGCAGCAAAGGCAATAAGATGGTCCTGATCTTCGTTACGAAGCCCGCACCTTGCATTTCTGCCGCAATCAATAAAGATTCAGGGATCTTAGCCATTCCTGCAACCAATATCCTATTGATCAAAGGAATTGCCGCTGCGACGACCGCCAAGATTAAGATTGCCGGTGTACCATATAGATGCAAGCCTAAAGGCACTAACCACTTTTGATTCCACACAAAGATATAGCCAACACCTAATACGACCCCAGGAACAGCCATCGCAATCAGCGTCGTCATATCAATGGCCTTTTTCAATGGCGTCTTAGCATAGGTCAAGACATAAGCGCAACCAAAAGCAATGACCAATCCTACGACTGCCGCAATTACTGCTAATCCCAACGAATGACCGATGCCATTTAAAAGGCTGCTATCACTAAGCAAGATATGCCGATAATTATCTAGGGTAAACGTAAATTTCGTAATGCTGATCGCACTAGAAAAAGACATGATCAAACTTGAGCCAATAGGCACGCCAATGGCAATTATAACAAAGAGCATGCTTAAGACGCTAACTCCACCACTTTTGAACTTACCAATGTTTTTGGCACTACTTTGCTGGGTACCATTATCCAAAAAATCAAAACGTTTGCTTCCTAATGCTTTATATTGCACAAACATGGCCAAAACGATCAGCACCATCAAGCACAGCGATAACACCCCAGCCATATCAAAACGCGCCGGAGAAGTACAAATAGCAGAATATATCGTATAAGGCAAGGTTGGAAAGGAATATACCGCGGTAATCGTTGATGATAGTCCATAATCACCAACCGTATCCATAAAGATCAGCATCGCCGCTGAACATAAAGCAGGAAGCATCAGTGGCAACTGAACATCTTTCCAAACCTTAAAGCCATTAGCCCCATTCATCCTTGCCGCATGCATCAAACGAATCGGTTCCCATTCTAAAGCTGTCTTAATAGTGATATATGCCATTGGCCATTTGCATAAGGTCATGACCGTAACCAAACCAGGATATGAGAAAACAAAATCGCTCATCCATGTCAAATGCAGCCATGATCTAGCAACCCCATTGCCAGCGGCAAAGTATACCCATCCTTGTGCCAAGATAAAACTAGGAATGATCATCAGCGCCCATGCGGTAAGATCTAAGATCCTTGCCCCAGCAAACTTATATTGGGTCCTGATCCACGCTAAAACTGCGGCAAAAATCAAGCCACATACAGTTGTACCACTTGCCAATGAAAGCGAGTTAACAAAAGCCTTGCGCCATAAAGGCCGCGAAAAGATATCACCGAGAATCGTTAAGTTGGATAAATCAAATTTACTAATATCTAAGCCCGGACATATTATTTGAAAAAGTACCGCAGCCAAAGGCAGCAGTACCAAAATGCATAATATCGCAAAAACCGAAGTGCTTAGATATGCTTCTCGATTTTTCATCATTGAGCTGAATAATCGGCAAACCACGCTTTGATGTCAGCTTCATTCTCGGCACCAAACTGAACATCAGCAACAGCTAATTTAGGCTCATCTGCTTCACGATCCTCTTTGGCCTGTACGCCTTCAACCGATGGGGTAAAATAGCCTTCGTCACCAGCATCGATCAAAGCTTGTTGAACTTCAGGATCTAAAAGAAAATCAATGAATGCTTTAGCAATATCTGGCTGATCAGTTGCCTTAGAAATAGCTGCGACCCTTGTTGATGCTGCTGCACCATCTTCTGGCCAAACGATCGTAATAGGTTCTCCTTCTGCAATCATTGAATATGCATTAGATTCTTGCAACATGGCAATTGACACTTCGTTAGATGCTAAAGCCTCAACAACTTGAGGGTTCTTTGGATATACTTTCAATCCTTGCTCAAATAAGGTCATAAAATAAGCCTGTCCACCTTCTAATCCTAAAGTATCCATAAAATAAGCTGCTAAAGGATAAGCCGGAGCTGCAACGCCCGGATCAGCCATTGCCACCGCATCAGCATATTTAGGATCGGTTAGATCTTCATAGCTTTTTGGCGCATCTTCTTCGCTCCACACATCATTGCGATAAACGATCACCCCTGCTGAGTGAGCACCGGTAGGGTAAAAGCATTTATCTTCAGGAACCAAAGCGCTAAAGAAATCAGTCAAACCGGCCGCATTATCAACTTCAACATCGGTCATCAGCTGACCATCGATATCTAAATTGTAAATATCATACATCGAATCCATCCAAACAACATCCCATTGAGGATTTGATTTCTCTGCTTCGATCCTTGACATCGTCTCTGCACCATTACCAACGACGACCTCAACTTCATAACCAGTTTTTTCCTTAAACAGCTCAGGGATGATCGCATCAAAATCATTAAGATAAACCGTTAAAGGCTTAGATGCCTGCTCTTCAATGCTGGCACTTTTAGTTGCTTCAGCAGTTGCCGTTTCGCTAGGTGTTTCCCCAGAAGCACAACCGCTAAGCAACAACAATCCGCTTAATGCTAAAAACAACAATTTCTTCATTTTCCTATCTCCTATTTTTAATACTATGAATTCTATATTTTTCATGTTATTAAAATATTAAGGAAAAGTTAAATTTTGATTAATTTTTTATCTATTATATTTAAATAGTTTATATCTTTAATTCTTTAACATAATTAACAAAATATTATTCTGCTTTTAATGTACAAAAAAAGCCAAATAATATAGCCTTTTTATAAGTTGGCACATTATTTGGCTTAATAATTTAATATTGATATCTATTCAAAATAAGCATTTATCAACCGACCATTAAAGATCCCATATTGCGGTAAACTATCATATATTTCAAATTCTCCCACTACTGTTACTTCGGCATTTAATTCCGGATAATCATCGGGATATACGGCTTCTTTATCAGCTAGCACAAATTCAAATCCTTGCGCACAGCAGGCCATCGCATCCATGACCACGACATTGAAAAAATGACTTTGATCTTGCGGGTTAGTCGTTACGACCAAATTGCCTTTCATGCGGATAGTTTGGCCAGCATATGAGCTTTGATCTTCCATGATCTGACTGACCTGGGCAAAGATCATCGTACTGCTTAATGTCGTTAGATCGATATCAACCTCTTTGGACGCTACGTTTTGTTCTTGCTGAGGCTTAATTTCTGCTGGCTGAGGAGATTGATCAATTTTAAAGACAACTGCTCCAGAAGCAGCATACTCACCATCATTAGCCCCACAGCCGCTCAGCAATAAACATATCAGTAAAAATACGCCTATTTTTCTCATCTTTTTCCTCCGTTCCATAGGCAAACCATCACATAGAGAAACATATCTGCCGCAACAATCGTCGGTCCTACAGGGATTCCCGCCAAGATCGATATTACTATTCCACTAAAAGCGCATAACATCGAAAGCAAGGAAGCTGCTATCGTTACACTTCTAAAGCTTGTGCATACGCGCATAGCACTAAGCGCTGGAAAAACGATCAAGGCTGATATCAACAATGACCCTACCAGATTCATTGCCAAAACGATCACTACCGCTGTTATGACAGCCAAGATCAAATTATAACGATCTGTGTTCATTCCACTAGCTTTAGCATGTTCATCATCAAAAGATAAAGCAAAAAATTGATGATAATTAATGAGATATATGAAGATGATCAATAGCGAACAAACAACGCTAATGACAACATCAGTTAACGTTAATGTCAAGATCGAAGTAGAGCCAAATAATGTCGTACAAACATCACCACTAATATTACTTGTTGTTGAGAAAAGACTCAACCCCAAATAACCCAGTGCCAATGATCCGACGGAAAACATCGCAACTAAAGCATCGCCGCTGAGCTGCGCATTATTGCCTTTCTTCAGTATAAAGATTGCACTGATGATGGTAATCACGATGGTAAAAGGCAGTTCATCACTAAAATGTAAAATAGCCGCGATAGCCATAGCGCCAAATGCGACATGCGATAATCCATCACCCAACAACGAATATTTCTTTATGACCAATGTCACGCCTAATAATGATGCCACCAAAGAAATCAAGATCCCCACGATCAGCGCATATATCACAAACGGATATTGCAAATAGTATAACAGTTTATTCCATATCACGCCCATGATGATATCTCCATCTGCTTATTTTTGATATAATGCTCTTTGCTCAAGAACATCATCGGCGCTTGCATATCCAAGACATGGGTAGCGTATCTTATGGCCTGCTGTACATCATGAGATATCATGATTATCGTCATATTTTCTTCTTGATGTAATTTTGCTAACATCGCATACATTTGTTTCTTTGCTTGTGCATCCAAACCATTTACCGGTTCATCAACAACCAGCAATTCATTGTCGGCGCATAATGCTCGCGCCAATAACACTCTTTGCCGCTGACCACCAGACAATTGTTTATATGATCGTTTCTTTAGCTCACGGATGTTTAAGCGGCGCATGATATCATCCGCCTTTTTTTTCGCCTTTTGGCCATAGAAAAAGCCATGATGATGCACCATAATTCCTGATAAGACAACTTCCCCCACCGTAGCAGGAAATTCTTGTTGAACATTCAGATGCTGAGGCAAATAAGCGATACGGCAATGCTCCTTTTGCCCATCATAAAGCACTTTCCCCGCCAAAGGTCTCATGATACCTAAGATCGTCTTGATCAATGTTGTCTTTCCTGTGCCATTGGCTCCTAAAACACATAGAAAATCGCCTTGAGCTAAGGTAAAGTTAATATTCTCGGCTATCGGCTGACGATAACCAATCGAAAGATCGATACATTCTAAATTCATGAAATGCCCTCAATTTAGTGCTTTAGCCAGTGTACTTAAATTATCTTCCATGATTTGCAGATAGGTAGAACCCATAGCAAGATCATCAGCATTAACCATTTGCAACGAATTTAATGTTAAGATCTCAACATTTTCTTTTTTAGCAGCATTGATGATCGTTTTTGCAATAGCTTGTTTGCTGTTTTCTAAGACCAAAACATATTTTAGATCCAGCTCATTTATTTTATTGCTTAGCGTCGTTATGGTCGCAAAGCTAGCATCCACATCAGTCGAACAACTAGCAAAGGCGGCATAATGATTAATATCATAATCTGCTAATAGATATTGAAAGGGAAAACGATCGGCAAACACTACCGTATCATTAGGCGCAGCAGCGATCATTTGCTGATAACGCATGTCTAGATCCGCCAATCTATCAAGATAATCATTCATATTCTTACGATAGATATCGACCTTATCTGGCTGTAGATCGCTTAAATTTTCAGCCAAACTTTTCATGATGATGCCCGCATTTCTTAAAGATAGCCAAACATGCTCATCATATTCATGTTCGCCCTCATGTTCATCTTCATGACCATGGATATTTTCTTCATCGTGTTCTTCTTCCTTAAGCTGATCTTTTAGAACTTCCATCATTGCTAATTTATTGATCTTATCATTTGCTAAAAGATCATCTGCCCATTTTTCTGATTCTCCACCAACATAAATAAAAAGATCTGCTTCTTTGATCTTGATGATATCTTCAGCGCTAGGCTGATAATTATGCAGATCTGCTCCATTGTCTAGCAGCATGCTGATCTCGATATCATCGACATCTTTGGTTAGCTCTTTTGCCCAATCATAGGCAGGAAAGATCGTGGTAACTATTTTTATCTTATCATCTGCTTCTTTTTGCGTAGGCGAACAACCACCTGCTATCATGCTCAAAAGCACGACAAAAAGAAGGACCATTATTTTTTTCATCATTATTCCTCCTAAATTTTCTGTTCAAAATATTTTTGCTGTTCAATTAGTTAGCTTGATCTTTAGCGCGACCAAACTTTTACTAAAACATGATACCTGCTTATGCAAACAAAACTTATAAGGAATGATCAAAAGCAAGATTTCGCTAACAACCCACAAACAATCCACCGGTTTATAAATGTTCCGGCATGTTTCAAGCTGCATGCAGATAATACAATTATAGCCATTACAATCATGATCATGCTCGATCCGCTTTGTAAAAGCACAAAAAAAGATAGCCATGATGACAAATGAAACGATAATGAAGCGATAATATCTTTTATTTGACATATGATACCTCTTGCAATTAGCTTATGCTAACTACTATTATAGCTAAATTAATTGCTTTTTTAAACAATAACATGCGTTAATCCCATACCAACGTTGTAAATTATCATTCCGCGATTATATTAATATCCGCTGTTTTAAACATTATTTTCCTTGCACATCAATTGCGCGATATTTAAAACATGATCCCCGATCCGTTCAAAATCCATCAGCATCTCAAAATAAATAACGCTGCCCAATTCGCTGCACTCCTGATGATGCATGCGCGCAAGATGATTTTTACGATATTCACGATTCATATCATCCATCCTTTGTTCTAACGATGCGGCTTTTGCTAACCAGATTCGATCATCATCATAAATATGATCTAAAAGATCGATCGCTTCTACGGTGATAGAACGCATCTTATCGATCTCTTGCAAGGTAGCATTAGTTAGACTTATTTTTTCTTCATGCAATTCTTTGGCATAATCTACGATATTTACCGCATGATCGCCAATACGCTCGATATTGCTTAAGATCAAGATATACTCATTCATCGTTCGCAAATTATTTTCATTGCCATCGATGCCGATCGCTTTAGAAATGAATCTAGATATATTTTTATTAAAAGCATCGATCCGTTCTTCCCGCTGATATATATGCTCAGCTTTAGCTTCATCGTACTTTTCGATCAATTCAAACGATCCCGCAACATTTTTACGCGTAGCTTTTAACATCTTATTTACTTCTTGCTTCATCAGATCGATATGAATGGCTGAATTTCCTAGGGAATAATTGCTTAATACCAATTCATCATCAAGATTAGCTTCTTTATCATTTTTACGATCAGGCAAGATGATAACAGCTAAACGCGCAAGATACTGTCCAAAAGGTATCAGCAGGATCGTTGTCACGATGTTAAATAAAGTATGCATATTTGCAATCTGTGCGGCCGGTGCATTTGGTGTAAAGCTGCCAACGATATCCGCCAATGGAAAAAGCAAGCACGCAGTAGTAAAGATGATCGTACCGATGATATTGAACAATAAATGAATGATCGTCGTCCTTTTAGCATTTTTATTCATTCCGATCGAAGCAAGCACCGCCGTGATGCAGGTTCCGATATTTTGACCAAATAAGACAAATACCGAACTTGAAAAAGATATCAAGCCATTATTAGCTAAGGTCTGCAAGATACCCACCGATGCGCTAGATGATTGGATGATCGCGGTAAAGATCGCACCTGCGGCAATTGCCAGCAAAGGATTAGAAAATGAGGTCATCAGCGCGATAAAAGCGGGTGAATCCTGCAGAGGAGCCATTGCTGATCCCATCATATCCATACCGATGAACAAAACACCAAAACCCGCTAAGACCTTACCAAAATGATGACACTTCTGATTCTTGATGAACAACATCATCACCACCCCAACAAAGGCAAAAAGCGGAGCCAGCATCCCCACATCAAGAGCCACAAGCTGACCGGTGATCGTTGTACCAATATTGGCGCCCATGATGATCCAAACCGCCTGATTCAAGCTCATCATCCCCGAATTAACAAAACCTACGACCATGACCGTTGTTGCTGAAGACGACTGAATAACGGCGGTAATCAAAGCCCCAGCAAGCACCCCGATAAAACGATTTGCCGTTAAAGCTGACAAAACTTTCTTCATCTTATTGCCTACAGCACCTTCAAGACCATCGCTCATCATCTGCATGCCATATAAAAATAGTGACAAGCCACCCAACAAGCCCAACAAATAACTAAAATTCATCTTCTTTCTCCCTCATTTTTTGCAAAAGGCAAAATAAAAGACCTCTATCTGCAATTATCAAAACAGATAAAAGTCTCGTTATTTCATATATTAACCGGCTAAAACAGCGTGATGACGATTAATATAACACTTCTGTGCCAACTACTCCCTTTTACCGTCTAATTTAACCATAATTTCTTGCTAATGTCATCTATTTTTTATTTAGCAAGCCAAACTTTTATTATTTAATTTTACATTGATAGTTGTTAAGCCCGCATTATCAACCATCTTTAATTTTTTGCATACAATCCTTATCAACTGTAACATTTGTTTTTGATTTTATAAAGTCTTGCAGCTTTTCATATGGAATATCCCATTTTTCTTTTCGATAAGATACTTCTAATTGACTTGCACCATCAATTCATTAAAGCATCATTTTTATCATTTGATCAGCCGTATCTTCTCCTGGATTCATAAATAACCATTCCTTTCTTATTACTAATGTGCAAAAAATGGGGAGATACCGTATCTCCCCTTAACGTTATTTTTATTTATTCTTCATATGTGGGAACAATAATACTTCCCTAATCGATGTTTGACCCGTTAAGAACATGACTAGTCTATCAACACCGATACCAATGCCCCCGGTAGGTGCTAAGCCATATTCCAAAGCTTCGACATAATCAGTATCCATTTCGCTGGCTTCATCATCACCCAAAGCTTTTAGTTCCAATTGTTTTTCAAAACGTTGTCTTTGATCGATCGGATCATTCAGCTCACTAAAGGCATTAGCGTATTCCGTACCATCGATGAACAATTCAAAACGTTGGGTAAAACGTGGATCTTCAGCCTTTTTAGCTAATGGGCTTACTTCAATTGGATGGCCATAAACAAAAGTAGGCTGTACCATCTTTTCTTCGCAGAAAGTTTCAAAGAATAGGTTAACGATATGGCCGAAGGTCATCTGATGTTTTTCTACTTCAACATGATGCTGCTTAGCTAATTCTAAAGCTTCTTCCGTAGTCATCTGCTTGCTGAAATCAACACCGGTAACTTCTTTGATCGCATCGACCATGCTGATGCGCTTAAATGGTTTTTGTAAGCTGATCGTCTTGCCATTCCATGCAAATTCGGTCTTACCGATAGCTTCCATAGCTACGCTATTCAATAAGTTCTCACATAGATCCATCATACCATACATATCGCTATATGCTACATAAGCTTCAACGGTCGTAAATTCTGGATTATGTTTGGTATCCATGCCTTCATTTCTAAATAAACGACCTATTTCATAAACGCCTTCCAAACCGCCAACGATCAAACGCTTCAATGGCAATTCAGTGGCGATACGCAAATAGAAATCCATATCTAAAGTATTATGATGCGTAACAAATGGTCTTGCTGCTGCTCCGCCTAAGATCGGTTGCAACACCGGTGTTTCGACTTCGATCAAGCCTTGACCATCAAGATAGTGTTGGATGGCTCTGATGATCTTAGGTCTTAGCATTGCGACCTTGCGGCTTTCTTCGTTCATGATCAGATCGACATAACGTCTTCTAAATCTTTCTTCAACATCGGTCAAGCCATGAAATTTTTCTGGCAATGGGCGCAATGCTTTGCTTAGATGCGTATATTCATGAGCCTTAACCGATAGTTCTCCTGAATCCGTTTTTACTACTTCACCTTTGATTCCGACGATATCACCGATATCACTAGCTTTGAAGATCTCATAGACTTCTTCACCAACCACACCTTTATTGACGACGATCTGAATTTGACCATCGCGATCCTGAATATGCATGAAACCAAGCTTGCCCATGCGACGTTTGGTCATGATCCTACCAGCAACGCTGGCTTCAACATGCATTTCCTGTAATTCTTCCTTGGTCTTATCGCCATATAATTCTTTTAATTGCGCTGAACGATGGGTACGCGCATAAGCATGTCCAAATGGATCGATACCTTTATCGATCAGATCTTGCATCTTCTGTCTTCTAACAACTTCTTGTTCTGATAAATTCTGTTCCATAATCTCCTCCTCAAAAATAAAAAAAGCACCATTTTAGGGACGATAAAGATATCGTGGTACCACCCTATTTCATAGCCGAATCACTTCGTCTACCTCATCAACTCTTAGAGTCTTGCTGCTTAACGCGCGCAACGATCAGCTCAGGAAACCTTTATTCACCGATATGTTGTTGTTTCTACTTCCACCATCAAGAAACTCGCTATGAACAAAGAAATATATCGATTACTGCTTTTCCGTCAAGGCTGTTAATATTTTAGCGCATTTATTATAGCAAATCTTTATATACAACTCAAACAAATTGTTTATTTTATAAGCATTTTTATATCTTATTTAATAAAACTAGCATATAATGAAATTATATAAGAGGTGATAAAAATGAATTATATTATATATACCAACAAATCATCCAAGACTGATGCCATCATATCGATCATCATTGGGGCAATTTTGCTATTTATGCCTAGCTTGACCGGAAAGCTGGTCATCATGGCCATCGGCTTGTTATTTATTGGCTTTGGCGCCAGCCATTTATTTACATATTATCGACTAACAGCTAGTGAACGCAATTATCTTGGTTTATCTACCGGGATCATTCCTATCGTTATCGGGATCTTGATCATGTTATTTTGGGATTTTATCTTAGGCTTTCTACCTTTGGTCATTGGCTTGATCATTATCGTCAATAGCGTGTTTGCCATACCTATGGCCATCGAGCAAATAAAAGCGAAGCACTATCTTGATAGTATCCTATCTTGCATTGCTCCGCTTATTATCGGCATCTTGATCGTCAGCAACGCTTTTGGCGTAGCGACCTTTGCCATCAGTTTATTTGGTTTGGTATTGTTAGCAGGTGGCATCATCAAGCTGATCAGCTGATTGATGCTTATGGATCTCTGAGAGATAATCACCAAATAATTTTTCTAGATCAGCGTATGTGCTCAAATGAGTACATGCGTTTTTTATTTTGGCGCTGTAGGGCATGCCTTGGATATACCAGCTAGCCAAGCCACGCATTTGTTTCATGGCGATCCTTTCGCCTTTGAGATCGCATAAGCGCTTAGCATGATCATAGCACATCTGGATCCTTTCATCATAGCTAGGCATCGCATGACCTTTACCTTGCAGATGATCATCTAATTGCTTGATCAAAAAGGGATTACCAATCGCTCCTCGGCCGATCATGATGCCATCACATTTGGTATATTCCAACATCGCAAGCGCTTGTTCGACCGTTTTGATATCGCCATTGCCAATGACCGGGATATCTAAGATCTCCTTCATTTTTTTGACATATTCCCAATCAGCCTTGCCTTCATACATCTGACCACGGGTCCTGCCATGCAAGGCAATGGCTTTGACACCAACTTGCTGCAAACCTAAGGCCAATTCAAAACAATTGATCGTTTCTTTGGTCCAGCCTAAACGCATCTTGACCGTTACGGGTTTTTTTACATTATCAACGATGGCTTTTACTAGCTCGATCGCATATGCTGGATCTTTCATCAAAGCGCTGCCGGCTTCCGACTTAACGATCTTATTGACCGGACAGCCCATATTGATGTCGATGATATCACATGCTGTTTGCTGATCTAAATATCTTGCCGCCGGGATCATCGATTCCATATCATGGCCAAACAATTGAAAGGTCAAAGGATGTTCCATCTCATAGCTTTGACACATTTCAAGGGTCTTTGAGCTGCTAAACAATAAAGCCTTATCGCTGATCATCTCGCTGTAAACCAAGCCGGCATTAAAGTTATAACAGATCGAACGAAAAGCGCTATTGCTGACTCCCGCCATTGGAGCAATGACGATCGGATTTTTGATCGTAACATCGCCTATCTTAAACATGAACGTTTAAACTCCAAGATGCTCTTCAATTCTTCTTCGCTAAATTGATAGATCTTATTGCAATATTCACACTTTACTTCACAGCCGTGATCTTCAGCGATCATCGCTTGGATCTCATCTTCATGCAAGGTCGAGATCCCGGCCATGAAACGTTCTTTAGAACAATCACAATGCCATCTCACAAAGCTTTCTTCCACGATTTCCACATCATTGAACAAAGAACGCACGATCTGTTCGATCGTTAAATCACTGTCTAATAAATTAGAAATTGGTTTCAGGCTCTTGACCAGGGCTTCACATGCTTCGATATCCGCTTCGCTAGCATCTGGCATCAATTGGATCAATAATCCTCCGGCGCATTTAACGCTGTTATCGCTATCGACCAAAACACCAACGCTTACGATCGATGGCGTCTGCTCGCTAACGCTGAAATAATAGGCAAAATCATCGCCGATCTCCCCGCTTACTAGCTTTACCTTACCGGTAAAGTTTTCTTTTAGGCCAAGATTGCGGGTAACGCTAAGATAGCCGTCCGTCCCTACCGCTAAACCAACAGCTAATTTACCGCTATCATTATATTGCATACAGATCTCATTGTTGCCAACAAAACCTTTGACATCACCATTCTTGCTCGCAACGACCAAACATGTACCGATCGGACCATTGCCATTGATATTGATCGTGATCTTCTCATCATCATTTTTCAGCATCGATGCCATCATGCACGCTACGGCTTCGATCCTTCCCAATGCTGCGCAGGAAGTAGGCCATAGATCATGCTGCAAGCGTGTATCTTCGACCAACTTAGTACAATCAACCCCATAGATCCTTACATGATCGTTAAGGGCCAACGCCTTTATCAATTTATTTTCCATTATTTTACCATCCTTATCAATTTACGGTTGATGCGATTCATCATCCGTTTTTCTACTTTTAAGATCTCGCGGTCATAGGTAAACAAGCCATTCATTTCTGTTTCTACATCGCTTAGTTGGGTGTAGATACAACCGCCTAAGCCTTTTTGTACCGCCTTGCGGATCTGTTTATCATATAACTTATAGATAGCCTGTCCTAGTTTTAACTTTTCTTTAAATTTTTTATAGCCAAATACCTTTTCGCCCAAGCTATGACCATATTCTTTATAAGCATAACCGCCAAATTCGCTTAAGATCTCGATGCGACCATAGCGGTCCTTAAAATGCATATATGGTCCAAAATAAACATGACGGCTCTTAAAATCTCCGCCTTTTTGATCGAACCAACCGCTAGCATGATCGATCAAACGGGTCTCATCGATCTCTTTGACCCTATCGACCCAATATAAGCTATCAAACTGGCCCCATCCTTCATTAAAGATGACCCAGCTGAAGATACAAGGGTGATCATATAAGT
>CASGCC010000016.1 GCA_949299585.1 uncultured Bacillota bacterium
ATGCTACAACGATTGTTTCTCCAAACAATTTTGCTTCTTTAATCGCTTTTTTTGCCCATACACCGGTATTCACATACCCTGCTTTTTTTTCCAACAGGTTGTAAGGGATATGAAAGAACTGTGTACTGGCACCTCCACCAACAAAAATTACGGAATAATTATCCGGTATATTCAATAATTCCCGAAACAATGCAACAGTCTCATCCATTACTGCATCAAAATCTTTCGATCGGTGAGATATTTCAAGAAGAGACAAACCGATACCGTTCAAATCGAGGACGGCTTTAGCCGCATTTTCAATAGCAATACGAGGCAGAATGGAAGGCCCTGCATTAAAGTTGTGTTTCATAAGTGTATTTTTTATTGGTTATTATTATCTGATCGTTTTCAAACTATCAAATTTACGAAATAAAAATGAAAGATACAACACTTTTCCCCATTTCTTAGGTAAAGAGACGGGGGGACGGAATTTATTATTTTTCTATAATTTATCGTTTTTTGAATACGAGGACAAATAAAGAATATAACTAAGCCGGAATTTCATAAAAGTTTTTATGAAATTCCGGCTGAAACGATAAGATGAATTTTTTACGCAAAAAAATCTATCAATTCTTCAAAAGCTATAGGACATTTAATGATTTCTTCCTCATTTGCTAAAGCTATGCGCTTTGCACCTTGATCTTTTTCTAACATCATGATATCCATAAAATACCGTTGAGGAAAAATCATAGGATTTTTAATATTTCCATCATATGCACAAATTATATGTTTTCCATCAGCCATATTAATCATCTTGCTAAGGCTATCAGCCTTAAGATAAGGCATATCACCGACCAAAAACATGATTTGCTGGCTATCAGCTAAATGCTCAACAGCAAGCTTGATCGATGAAGATATGCCTAATTCAGCTTGGTGATTATATAACGTCTCAAAACCATATCGTTTAGCTAATTCAATGATCTCAGCATATTGCGTTACGACAATTACCTTACCAAAAGCTTGGCTATCAATCTTTACCAATGTATGTTCGATCAAAGGTTTTCCTTTCCATACATATAATAATTTATTAGCAGCAAAGCGTCGACTAAAACCAGATGCTAAGATTACCAGATCAATCTTCATCTTTTTGTAATAGAACCTTTTGGGCTGTTATTGGTAAAGTTCTTATATAAGTACCTGTTGCATGAGCAACCGCACTAGCGATCGCTGGTGATGGCGTATTGATGACAACTTCTCCGATAGATTTTGCCCCAAACGGTCCATTATCCTCATAGCTGCTTTCAAAAGCTACCCTAATATTACCAACGTCTAAACGTGTAGGTATCTTATATTGCATGAAAGAATTATTACGCATCATCCCTTTTGGTGTATAGCTAATATCTTCAAATAAGGCCATGCCAATTCCCTGGGCTATTCCACCTTCAGTTTGGATCCGTGCTAGATTAGTATTGATGACCGTACCACAATCAACCACAGCTACATAATCATTAATGCTAATTTTACCAGTAAGCTTATCAACGTCAACTTCCGCAATTCCAGCCATAAAAGGCGGAGGCGAAGTTGGTGATACATGGGAAGCGCTAGCAATCAAAACCTTACCTTTTCCTCCAGCAAAGCAGCGATTGGCAAATTCCTGCAGGCTGATTGCTTTATCATCTTCGATGGCATAGATCATCTTGCCATCAAAGCTGATATGTTCTGGCTCAACATCCAGCAAAACGCTAGCTTCATCAACAATTTGATGTTTTAACAGATTACAAGCTTTTACTACGGACATACCTGTTACATAAGTGGTTGCACTGGCATAAGAACCAGTATCATAAGGTGAAAAATCCGTATCAACACCTTGAGTAACAATCTGATCGACATCACATTCTAAACATTCGGCAGCCATTTGGGCCAATACCGTATCGCAGCCGGTACCCATATCCGTTGCGCCGATCGCTAAGGTATAAAAACCATCATCTTGTAATTTGATTTCAACCGAAGCGATATCAACATTGGCGATACCTGATCCTTGCATGGAAATCGCAACTCCTAAGCCTCTAACCTTATCACCAAGGTCTATACGCAAAGGTTTATTTTTATAATCGATCATTTCCATTGCTTTAGCAAGACAACGATCCAAAGCACAACTATTTAAAAATTCATTATAATACATTGGCATCGTCTCATTCTCTTTTACCATGTTCTTAAATCTTAGCTCACAAGGATCAATGCCTAATTCATCAGCCAATTCATTAACGATCGATTCAACGGCAAACTGCCCTTGCGTAGCACCATATCCCCGATATGCCCCAGCCGTCATCGTATTGGTATAAACAACATCACAACTAAATCTTGCAGCTTTGATATGATTATATAGAGGCAATGATTTATGACCTGACAAACCAACAGTCGTCGTGCCATGCTCACCATATGCACCAGTATTAGATAAAGTATAAAGATCGATAGCCTGGATGATGCCATCTTTGCTTGCCCCGATCGTCACTTGCATCTGCATCTCATGTCGTGAATTGCTTGCCGCAAAAGTTTCCTCTCTAGAATAAATGATCTTACTAGGCCTTTTTAATTTCCATGTTACAAAGGCTGCAAATATCTCACAACATCCGGTTTGCTTTGCACCAAATCCGCCACCTATCCTAGGTTTTATGACCCTGATCTTGCTTTTAGGAATTTCTAATGCATTGCTCAAGATTCGTCGGATATGAAAAGGAACCTGCGTAGAGCTAACGCAATTTAAACGGCCATAGGTATCAATATAAGCAAATGAACGCATTGTTTCCATCATTGCTTGCGCATTGGCTTTGGTATGATAAGTTCTTGTCAATACAACATCACAATTCCGCATTATTTCATCAACATCATTATATGCGGTCACATCATGCGAACATATGTTTCTCAAGCGCTCATTACCTATTTCACATAATAATTTATAATCATCTTCATCATGAACAATAATTTTATTATCAATTGCTTTTCTAAAATCCAAAAGAGGTTCATATACTTCATATTCCACCTTGATCAGCTTCATGGCTTTTAGGGCGGTTTCCTCATTACAAGCTACGACCAAAGCAACTTCATCTCCAACATAACGCACGACTTGGTCCAAGATCTTTCGATCATAAGGTGAAGGTTCAGGATATGTTTGCCCGGCAAGCGTAAAGCGTGAAGATGGAACATCCTTATAAGTAAATATTGCTTCAACACCAGGAATTCTCATGGCCATCGAAGCATCGATCTTCAAAATTTTTGCATAGGCATGTGGCGATCTTAAAATTTTGATGACCAAACATTCCTTAAGCGCTAAATCTTCAGTAAAGACCGGCTGACCGCTCAACAATGCATAAGCATCTTTTTTAACCGTAGGTTTATTGATCTGCTTCATTTTTACCTCCCTGATGACGCTTTAGATATTTATTGATAGCTCTTAACTGTCCCATATAGCCAGTACAACGACAAAGATTACCAGCTAAATAGTTTTTGATCATCTCTTCCGTTGGATCGTGCAATTCTTTCTCCATAGCTAGCACATTCATGATCAAGCCAGGTGAACAAAAGCCACACTGTTCAGCTCCTTCATTAGCCATAAAATAAGCAAATGCTTCAGCTTCTTTTTTCAATCCTTCCAATGTCGTTACCTCATGACCATCACATCTTGCACATAACATTGAACAAGATAAGATTGGTTTGTTATCTAGCCACACTGTACATAGCCCACAATTGCTGGTCTCACATCCTCGTTTTACGCTATAAAATCCATGTTGCCGTAAAAAGTCAAGCAACAACATATCACAAGCGACATCATCGCTAATCATCTTTCCATTTACTCTTATATTGATCTTCATGATTGTTCTCCTATCCTGATCAAGGCCTTAAGACATAAACCATAAGCCAAAGCTTCGCGATATTCTTTGCTGGCGCGCATATTGCCGCTACATTCTACTTGACTTTTAAGCTTTTTAGCTATTTCTTCATTATCATTACCTGTAACGATATATTGCTGTGCTTTTTGTGGCCTGGCGCCAACATTGATCAAATATTCATCATCTTTTTGCCAAACGCTCAGATTTAGGACTGAAATATCCGTAGCACTATTGCGATGACAAACAAAGCAGCGTCTATCATGATCTTTATGTATTATGACATGGGTGATGATATCTCTTTGAAAGTCACTATTTACAAAATCTGTGATATCCATCTTTCCCCCTTGGTATAAAACAACTTCACACCTTAAGCTCATCAGTGCACATATTACATCTGAAAAGCCAAAGCGTGAATACACGCTTCCACCAATCGTTGCCATATTACGAAATTGCACTCCAACTATGTCTTTGACTGCATCTTTTATGACATCTTGTGTCCATAAATTTAAGCTTTGATGAACTTCAAGCTGATGCAAGGTAACATTGGCTCCGATTACAAAGCTTTTTTCATCTTCAATTATCTTATCCAAATCCAGATCAGAAAGATCGATACCTACCGGTATCGTCCGATCTTCCATCTTAAGCCAAAGCATGCCAGCGATGATCTGATTATTTTTATTCTTTTGTAAAAGTTCATAAGCTTCTGTCAAATTTTTGACCTTTTGATATTGTTGGATCCTAAGCATCTTAACCTCCTATTTCTATCTTTTGTTCAGGATAAATCTTTTGATATATAGCTTTCAATTTTTCTGACATATTTCCATCTTTCTTATCAAGCTTTGCCTCGATCCTACCTTGATGCATGAAGATGATCCTATCGCCATACTTTAAAGCTAACTGTGGATCATGGATGCTCAATAATATGCTATATCCTTCTTTAACCATGTTTTGTGCTTGCTTTAAAAATAAATGTTGTTTATAAAAATCTAAGTATGTACAAGGCTCATCCATTAAAATACATCGTGCTTCTTGTACAAAGCTACGACAAAGATAAACAAGCTGTAATTGTCCACCACTTATTTCACTGATCTTTTTTTCTGCTAAATGCGCGATCTTAAACTTTTCCATGATCTTGATAGCCTTAGCTTTATCTGCAATACTCGGCAATTGAAAACATTTCATAAATCGACTGCGCCCACTGATAACAACTTCCCAACATCTAATATCATCTACTATACTTTTTATTTGTGGTAAATATGAAAAAACTGCCGCTTTTTGTCGCCATGTCATCTGACCAATATCTTTGTTATCTGCCAAGATCGTTCCTTTTGCAGGCACTAAATGTCCTAATAAACTTTTGATAAGCGTTGTTTTGCCACAACCATTTTCTCCCAAAAGCATGATCATTTGTCCATCTTCAATTTCAAAAGATATATCTTCTATGATCATTTTATCATGGATCTTTGTGCTTATATTGCATATTTCAATCATATATCGATCATTCCTTTTACAAATAATATAATCAAAAAGACAGAGCCAAATATGCTGGTAATGATACTGATCGGCACTTCAAATGCAAACATGTTCCTAGATATAGTATCACATATCAGCAAAAAAATTCCTCCGCCTAATAAATTCAAAGTAAAACTATGACAAAAATCCGCTTTAAAAGCTAAACGGATGATATGAGGCACCAATAGTCCAACCCAGCTGACGACACCACATAGCGCTACGACACTGCTTAACAGCATCGCATTTATGATAATGACAATGGCCATGATAAACTTTGTATCAATACCAAAACTATTCGCTTCTTGACCAAAAGCTAAAAGCTGGATCTGCCAACGTAATCTATATAAGATAAGCATCAAAATTATCGCCAATGGAATGATCAGCATTAATTTTTGCCATGATATATCTGAAAAGCCCCCCATTAGCCAAAATTCTATCGTCCCTAACTGTTGATATGGATCAGCAGTTAACTTGATGATCATCAAAAATGCATTGCAAATAGCTTGCATGATCATGCCACTGATCACAAGGTTAAGGATTTGACTACCTTTGACCTTAGAAGCCAGCAGCAAACAACAACTTATCGATCCCAAACCAAATATAAAAGCCAATATCCATCGCATATAAACCGCGTTAAAACAAACGATTGCCAATGCCGCTCCTAAAGCACAGCCACTTGTAGCCCCAAGCACATCACCACTAGCCAAAGGATTCTTAAAGATGGTTTGGAAGATCTGACCGCTAATTGCTAGTATCCCGCCTGCTACGACCACAAATAAGATTCTAGGCAAGCGAATCTGCCACATGATCTTTCCTAGGGTCGTTGCCTTTCCATGGACAAAAGCGCTAGCAGCTTCCAAAGCTCCAGCGCCATATCGTCCATATAACAATGAGATGGTCATTGTTATCAGCAATATTCCCCCTAGCAAAATTAATTTTTTTTTCATCATTAGAATACTATCTGGGCATCAAATCCATAAAATTCTTGATAAAATGCATTAGCCTCTGCCGCAACATCTTCTAAAGATAACTGTTCAGGATACAAAGTTGCATACATCCATAATACCCCTAAGCATGATGAAAGATTTGGGGTATCCCAGGTTTCGTATTCACTAGGAAATACATATACATTTCCTTCTTTTACCGCAGTTACTTCACTTAATGATGGATCATTCAAGATATCTTCGATATTAATTCCATCCTGTTCGATAAAAATATATTCTGGATCAGCAGCGATGATCTCTTCGATATTTACCGTCTGCCAACTGCTGACATTAGCTAATGAATCTTGAAAAACATATTCACCTTGGGCTTGTTTTATCAATTCATTTTGAAACATTGAGCCACCTGCTGCTTCTAAAATATCACTACCAGCAAAATAAACTCGTTTCTTTTCATCTACTTCATTTATATATTTATTTATTAATTCATCACGATAAACAAAATATTGTTTAGCAATATCTTCTTTTCCCATGATCTTCGCTATAATATTAACTGCTTCATCAAATGATCGTGAATTTTCCGGACTAAGTAAAATAACTTTCATATCCATTTCTTCTAATTGTCCAACATAGTCTTGTAAACTAACTGGTAAGAAAACAACGTCAGGATCGGCAGCAACACATTCTTCTAAATTAAAATTTTTCTTATTGCCAAGCGAAGGTAATTCAATGATTTCAGGCGCTGATGCGCTATAGATCTTACGCGTATCAGCTTTCATCTCAACACCAACCAAATTATCTGCACATCCCAAACCAATCAAAGTTGTCGTTACGATATAATATCCACTAGCCGCTGTTTGTGCTATACCATCAAATTCCACAACTCGTCCAGTTTGATCGGTAATACTAAAACTTTCCTGTTCTTCAACTAAATTATCTGAAGCTACAGTTGAATCCACAGTTTCTGCTTGTTTTACAGGATTGCTGCAAGCACATAAGCTCATACATAAGCATAGCATCATTAACTTTTTAAATACTTTCTTCATAAATCCTTTCCTCTTTCATTTTTATTAATAATATTTTTCTAGCTTGCTCAAACGATAATTCATCAAGGTCGATCAACAAGATATCATTTCTTTCTTTTATCTTCTGTATATATTTTATCGCGCATTTTCTTAAAACACCAAGGATATTTGGATTATCTTCAATAGTTTTCTCCAAAAGTTGCAAATAAACCATTTCATCATGTTCTAGATAACCAATTTCATCCATGATGATATAATCTTTGCCTTGACTAGCAAGCAGGCAACGAGCCCCAAGATCATCGAATACTCCCGCTATCGTTTCATTTATGGCAGATAATTGTTTTGAAAATTGCTGATCATTGCCTGCAATAGCAATCATAGAATGAAAGTAAAAGCCTATACGTTTCTCATTTTCAAATAATGGCAAGGTCTTAAAACCTTTTACTTCTAAACATAATTCTTTGATCAAAAAATTTATCAATGTTGATTTGCCACTACCTTTTGCTCCAGTTATAAAGATCTTCATCGTTTTTTATTAGGCAAGATCAAATTCATGATGGTCGCAATAACAAAGGTCATGATAATGCCATTTTGCGCAAAAATATTACCAACCCAAGTAGGTAGCTGTGACAAAACATCGGGAACATTACCGATACCAACACCTAAACCAATAGCTAAAGCAATGATCAAACCATCACGTTCGGTCAATGGCTCACGTGTCAAAGATTGAATACCGCTAACTAGGATCATCGAAAACATGATCACCGCCGCTCCACCTAAAACAGATTGTGGCATTATCGAAAACAATGCACTAAGCTTTGGACAAAAACCGCACAAGATCAAAAATACTGCTCCCGTAGAAATAACAAAGCGATTTACAACTTTGGTAACCGCTACTAGGCCAACGTTTTGCGAAAAACTAGTATTTGGTAAAACACCAAAAACACATCCCAAAACACTGCCCAAACCATCAGCCATGACCCCACCTTGTAATTCAGCATCGGTTGCTTCACGATCTAAGCCACCATTAGCTACACCGCTAACATCGCCAATGGTTTCAACCGTCGTAGCTATAAACATGATTCCCATTGCAATAATTGCTTGTAAATTAAACTCAAAAGCTACTGGCATGAATACTGGCAAAGAAAACCATGCCGCCTCTTTAAATTGTGTAAAATCAACCATATTTAAGCCAATAGCTAAGATATAACCAGCGATGATACCGATCAAGATCGAAGCATTATTAATGAATCCCTTAAATTGCTTAGCAATTAAAATAACGACGATTACAAAGCTTCCGATCATTAGATGATTGATCGATCCAAAATCTGCAGCACCTGACCCACCACCAAAATAATTGATACCTACAGGAAGCAATGATAAGCCAATCGATATGATTACTAAGCTCGTAACAACCGGTGGAAATAATCTTCTCAAAGGTTTGATAAAATATCCAAGCACCATTTCAAAGATACCGCCAACAAAGCTTGCCCCCATCAAGGCACCATATCCAAATAAGGAACCAATTGCTTTAGCCGTACCGATAAAACCAGAACTTGTTCCCATGACGATTGGCAAACCGCTGCCTATCTTCCAAAATGGATATAATTGGATCAAGGTATCAATCCCAGCTACGAACATTGCATTTTGAATCAAAATTGTTTTTAATGCTTCATCCATTCCGATCATTCCACAAACGATCAGCAATGGTGAAATATTACCTAAAAACATCGCTAAGATATGCTGTATTCCTAAAGGCAAAGCCTTTTTTAATGGAACAATACCATCTAATTCATAAATAGACCCCATTTTATTTTGTTTTCTCATCATATTCCCCCTTATAAAAAAAATTCTCGTTTCATACGAGAATCAACATTTTTGCAATATAAAAAACTGTCGATCCATAGTCTCAAATTTACGGTTTGAGCTAGAAACATCTGTACCATATTAACAGATTTATATGAAACACCCTACAATAGTATCACATATTAATGATTACGCAAATAAATTATTAAAAAAACACACCTTATAGTGTGTTATTTACCATGATGATGACCATGTCCTTGACCATGCTGCATTCCTGACAAATCTTCTCCATATTGTTGCAACAGATCATTTAGCTCTTTCATTGTCATATTAGCAACTTCTTCAGTCGTTATATCTTCATCATATTGTTTAAGCAAAATATATTTTTCATATTTACCGCATGATAATTCATTATGATGCGCCTCATTGGCGCAATCATATGTGCTTTGACCGTAATGAACATTTTCATGATTCATGCAATTCTTGACATTATTCATGATCTCATCCAATTTATTATCATTATTGCATGAAACCGTAACTTCTAATACTGCATCCTGCAGATAGCTATCCAAAACATCAGTATCTGTCAAAGCAATAACTGCATCGATATAATTCATATTTTTTACATTGATATTGTCGATGATCTGCTGCCCATCATCATTGAAAGCATATACTTTGATGACGCGATCCAATCGATTTATTTCGATTTCGATCGAAGGATTTACATCAATGCTAATTGCTGATACCGGAATAAAATATGCCCAATATCCTAACGCAAAGGTAAATATCAAGCTAGCAGCTAAAATAAGCTGTCGATAACCAAGCAAACGGCGATGATCTTTTCTTTTTGCTGAGCGATCGATGACACTATTAAAAGTCTGATGTTTTAGTGCTGGATCAGCATGTATTTCACTAAAAGCCCTTTTGATTTTTGTCATCGCCTATCCACCTTTCTTTATATCAATGGCACCGACGCATCTTATATCGGTTACCGTTACCATTTCCTTGATGATGACCATAATGTTGGTTGCTACCATAATTATCGCAGATACCATCGTTATTTGCATCAACATAATTTGCATGCTGACAATTATGATGGTCACAATTACCGGCATTATCACATATGCCATCATAATCATCATCAACATAATTTGTTCCTTGATAATTATTCCAATTATCACAGATTCCATCACCATCATTATCAACATATTGATTGCCATATGCAAATACGGAAATCGTTCCCGCACCGATGATGATCACTCCTGCAACTGCTAAAGCTAATAACTTTTTCATATTATTTCCTCCTAGTCATACCTGACTTCACCATTAATACGAAACAGTTTATATTTTTTATTCAAAAAAATTATTTTTTTAATATCCTGCTTTAAAATCAATCAAATGATCTAGCTTTTCTCCATTCATGAATTTAGCCAGCTGCTTTCTAAACAACATGATCCTTCTTTTTTCCGTATTCAGCGAATCTCCAGAGCTATGTGGAGTTATGATCACATTTTCCATATCCCATAATGGGTTATTTATTTCTAAAGGTTCAGGATCGCAAACATCTAATCCTGCGCCGGCAATTTTTCTATCTTGCAAAGCTTTGATCAACGCTTGGGTATCAATTGTTTTGCCTCTGCCAACATTAATGATGATTGCCTGTTCTTTCATCAAGGCAAACTCTTCTTCCCCTAAAAAATGATAGGTTGCAGTGGTTAATGGCAAGCTATTGATGATATAATTTGCCTGTTTTAATGCTTCAGGCAACTGTTGTACAGAATATATCTCATCATACCCTTCAGCAAGCTTATTGATATCACGTCTAACGCCAATGATCTTACAATCAAAGCCATGTAAACGTTTTACGATTTCAGCTGCAATGCTGCCGGTACCTAACATTAGCACCGTTGATCCGCTTAATTCCAAACTTGCGTGAACACGTTCCCATTTATGTTGCGCCTCATTACGGATAAAATGCGGAAATAACCTATTTAAAGCCAATATCATGCCGATGGCATGTTCAGCCATCGCGATGCTAAAAACATCAGCGCTTCTAGTTACGATGATTTGCTGATTACCATAAATTTGCAGATTTTCATAGTCATTTACGCCTGCAGATTGCAAATGCAACCATTTAAGCTGCTTCGCCTGTTTTAATAACGCTGGCTTAGGATGTCCGGTGATCACATCGGCCCATAGGATATCTTCTTGGGTTTCCATGCCCTTTTTTATAAACTTAAATTTACAAGTAGGAAAATCATTGATAATTTTTTGCATCTCAAGCGCTTCAGCTTGAAAGATCCCAGTTATATTTGAAGTTAATATCAATACGTTGACCATAAATACACCTTTTCTAATCTTTTTTAAATTTTAACACAAAAAGATCAAGGCAACCTAACTAAATTACCTTGATCTTTTCACTATTTTTCTTTCTTTTTTATCGGAATCCACGCTTCATATTTCGTATAACTAGGATCTGCATTAAAATACCATTCAATATCTGGTCCTTGATCATACGCATATCCCGAATCTGGAAGCCATTGGGAATATATGCGTTCCTCTAAATCTTGGATCGATCTTCCAGGTCCTTCATCGGCAAAAATGGCCCAAGTTCGTTCTGGAACGATATATTCTTCTAACGAAGCATCGATCATATCATTCGATACGACAGCTATATAATAGCGCCAATCTTCATTATCATTGCATACACATATTCCTAATACCCCTTGCTTTTGCTCATCCATCAGCTTGGTTAACTTTGCTAAAACACCATCATCCATAGCTTGCTGCCACATCTTCGGCACTTCGATAAAATTCTTTTCGATATCTTTTGACAATGGAAAGGATCTGCCAACGATCCTAAAGCTTTGTTTCTTTTCAATACGATAATTCATTTCTTCTACTCCTTTCACGATCAGTTTTAATCTTAGTGGTGGATAAGATTTAATGATAACGCCTTGATTTTTTATCATTGATGGTGCTACCCCATGCACGCTTTTAAAAGCACGATTAAAGGCCGTTGGTGAAGCATAACCATATTTCAAAGCAATATCGATGACCTTATTATCTTTGATCAAAAGATCCTGAGCAGATAAGGACATCTTACGTCGCCGTATATACTCACTAAATGAAATACCTACTAGATAATTAAACATCCGTTGAAAGTGATAGCTAGAACAATAAGTTAGCCTTGCTAATTGAACAGTATCGATATCTTCTAATAGATGATCTTCAATATAATCAAGAGCATCATTTAAACTATCTATCCACTCCATCTTCTTCCTCCTTTCTTAGCTATATTATAGTTTTGAACGATGTTTGCTTCCTCTTAATTTGTGACCAAGAAAAGTAAGCTTATCATCATGATGCTAAAAAGATGATCAATTTCGATCATCTTAAGAATTTTTAAGCGTATAGATCTTAACACAAGCATAATATCCTAATACATTCAATATCATTGCTAAAACGACCCCTATGATGATCCAATTATACAACGAAATCATCATGATCTGTTCAATGCCAACAACAAAATTTAAAATAACATAGCCAATTGCCAATATGATCAAGATGATGATATATAATATCGTACCTTTTTTATTTCCAAGCCAAATAAAACCAATATTATTTAAAGGCGTCATGATAGCTGTAGCAATAATTCCTAAACCAAATATCAATAATCCCGTTTGAATATCAGTAACTTGATAATATCCAACATAAAATAAGATAATTGGTAATGATACCAACAACGTCGACAATAATGTACAAAGATACGTAGCAATTATCTTGGCTTTGACGATTTCTTTGCGCGTTAGGGGAAAAGTTAATAGTATTTGATCAAATTTAGCAATCTCGTCTTGCTCCATCGAATATTGCAACGTTGAAACTGAAATCATTGGCAATGTAACAACGATCAATAAAACCAACATATACATACTTCTAGCAAATGTAATCGCAAATAATAAACATATCAAACTAAAGATCAACCCAAGAAGATTTTTTCTTATACAAAAGCTTTCATAAAAATCTTTAATGATAATTCCCCACATACTACTTCACTCCTTTAGCATAAAACAGCATTATTTCTTCGATCGTCGGACGAGATATCTCTAAATCACAGTATACTCTTTTAAGATCTTGAACATTCTTTACCAAGATCTTATAACTATACGGCTCCTTGATATATCCCACGATATCTCCATCATTTAACGTTTCTAAAATCTCTTTGGTACCATTAATGATGCCATAATCTTCATGAAGTTCTTCATATGACTTGTTAAACAACAATCTTCCTTGATGAATATAAGCAATGTAATCAGCAATCTTATCAAGATCACTAGTGATATGTGAAGAAATCAGTACGGAATGATCTTCATCGATCGTAAAATCACGAATCATATTTAAGATATCATCACGGACGATCGGATCTAATCCACTTGTGGCCTCATCTAAGATTAAAAGCTTTGCATCATGGCTAAGGGCAATGGCAAATTCTAATTTCATCTTCATCCCGCGAGAAAATTTCTTTAATTTTTTCTTTGCCGGAAGATTAAATTGTTCTAACATTTTTTCATATATATCATTTTGCCAATTTGGATAAATATTTGCTAAGATCTTGCCGATAAATCTCGGGGTAAACTCTTGATTAAAATGTGTTTCATCAAAAATGACCGCAATATCTTGTTTGATTTCTTTTTCCGATTGCAAATATTCTTTATCAAATAATTTAAGCTCATCATAATCTGCATTGATGATACCTAATAATGCTTTGATCAAGGTCGATTTTCCTGCACCATTCTCACCAATCAAACCAACGATCGATCCATTAGGAATTGATAACGAAATATCCTTTAAAGCAAAATCTTCATATTTTTTTGATAATTTTTTTATTTCAATGACGTTCTCCATAATTACTTTTCCTCATAAATATAAGCTAATGTTTGCTCAAGTTCATCTTTGCCAATACCGTTTTGTTTTGCTAACATGCAAATATCTTCAAGCATTTGCTCTATCCTTCTAAAGTTTTCTTCTTTGATAAACTCTTGATTTTGCATAGCAACATAAGCTCCTTTTGCGGGAACAACCGTAATAAACCCCTCTTTGGCTAATTCATCATAGACTCTTTGAGTCGTAATGATGCTAACGTGAAGATCCTTTGCCAACTTGCGCATCGATGGCAGCGGATCATTTGGCTTAAGCTCACCATTCATGATCATCTGTTTGAGCTGTAAGATGATCTGTTCATAAATAGGCTTAGAACTCGAATTGCTCAATATAATCTCCATGAATATTCACCTCGTAACATATTATACTGTATATATCTTACATATACAGTATACATACTATAATATATACTGTCAACATATAATATATACAGTTTATAAATAAAAAAACACAATCAATCAAATATGATCGTGTTTCATGAAAGCTTATGTTTTAGATACTCAATGATCTGCAAGCAATTTTCTTTATTATAAGTATAATGAATTCGATTATTATCTCGACGAGCGCTAACGATCCCAGCATTCATCAAAGCATCGATATGATATGAAATGGTTGGGGTCTTTAGATTAAGCGCATGAGCTAGCTGAGCACCATACATTTCATGTTCTTTTAACAATTCGATGATCTTTAATTTTGATTTATCATTGATCACTTTGATAAAGTTTTCTAGTCTTGCTTCCATATCATCATTGAAAAAATGAACATCATTTAATTTATCTACATCAATTGCTAATCCGCAATGAATGCTGATCTTTGATGATCCTTTATCATTAATATTTAGCATCAAACTATTATAGTGAACTACAGATGGTATGATATCGATACTACCAGCTATATCACAATTCACTTCTTTTAATAATCTAGCAGTATTTTCTTCATCAAAATAATCTAGGTTTAGATCTGCTTGATATTTAGCATAGATTGCTTCAATATATGGAATTATATTTCGTATTTCCTTTAAGATCTTCTCGACGTAAGCTTGTGGATCATTAATAGCTTTTAACAATCTGATCTTATCGCCATCATCGATCCTTAGGTTCAGCAATTCGTTCAATGAATCATTTTTTTCAGAAGAATCATCGATATCTAAATGCTGATTAATAGTAATAGATTCAATCTTTTTAGATTTAAAACTTTCGATCTTTGCATATAACAATTCAAGAAATTCATCCTTTTCTAATGCAAAGATATCGGTAAAGCTATTCAGTAAACAAGTTGCTAGTGATGCTTTGGTATGATTAAAATATTTAAATAGCTCTGGATACTGGATATCAACTTTGTGCCTAATATCATCAAGATCCGCTTCGATCTTATCAGCAAGCTCCATATTTAATACATTATTGCGATTATTATTGATTGCTTGATCATTTACCAGTATGCTAAGCAAATTTAATCCTTCTAAAATATATATCGGCTTTTTATAACATTTAATCTTAATCATTTAATATCTCCATTTTCTTGCTGCTATAAGCCATAAAGGCTATGATCAAAATAATTATAGCACTAAACAAAAAGATTGTAGATACATCAAGATATTTACTGATAAAACCAATGAACAAAGATAATACCGGAATAAACATTTGACTGATCGCATTGAAAAATCCGCTTATTCTCGATAAATATTCCTGCTTGGTCTTAAGCATCAGCACGACCGATATATTACAACTAGCAATTCCAACGACCAGCCCAGTGATAAAATTGATGATCGTGATGATTGCTAATAATAAATGCAAACTAGCAACAGATCCGCTAGCTAGCAATGCCAAATAATAAAACGCTGATGTAGGAAATATCATCAATAAAGATTGTTTGGTCTTGATCAATTTATTTAATTTAGGATAGATCAATCCGCCAATTATACTGCCTGATGAAATTGCAATTCCCATCACTGATAGAAACATCGCATCGCCATGATAATAGCTACTAACAAAAGCTGATTCCAATGCATTAAATGGAACCAAGATCATGTTAGCTAATGCCGCAATGATCGCAATAAGTAATAAAGCTTTATTTTCTAATGCATACTTGATGCCAAAAATAAAATTATCTATGAACCTAGACTGTTTGATATCAGCCTTTATCTCTTCTTTAACCTTCATCATAAATATCAAAAATGAACTAATAATAAAGGATAAAGCATCTAAGAAAATAGCCATATGCATGCCAAATAAGCCAATGATAAAACCAGCGATACCTGTTCCAACTAGTTCTGTGATCTTGGATAAAGATGTAGAAAAAGAAACACCTAATGAATATTCTTCTTTATCGATCAATAAAGGCAAGATAGAACTAGCTGCTGGCAAAC
>CASGCC010000017.1 GCA_949299585.1 uncultured Bacillota bacterium
TTTATTTTAAATATTATTTACATTTTTGTCAAAATTTTTTATAATACAATAGAAGCAAGGGAGGCGATTGTAATGGCTGAAAAGAAAACAACTAAGAAGACTGCTACACCTAAGAAAGAAAAAGTAACGAAAGTTGCTGCAGAAGAAGTTAAAGAAACAAAAAAACCAGTTAAAAAATCTGCTCCTAAAAAACCAGCTGTTGAAAAGAAATCATTACAACATTATATTGATGTGATCAACTGGAAAAAATGGGAAGCACATAACATGGATTGGCTATATATCGAAGTTAATGCTGGGGATTTATTAACGGAGATCGAAGCCGGTGTCAGCAATCTTAAAACGGCATGCAATGCAATCTTAGATTGTATGCTTGAAGGCGATACTTTTATCGTAGAGCCAAAATCAAAGACTAAGGTTAGCGCATCTTTAACAGTAAGATATTACTGTGATAACTTGAGCGAAACCAGAAAAAAATATTCAGAAGTTAATGAATAAGAAAAAGCCTCTAATTATCAGAGGCTTTTATATTGGTCAAAAAGATGGAAGAACAGCTGATATATAAGATCTCGCAAAGGCCAATGATCGAGCCATGCTGCAAGATCAAGGCTACACAAAGACCGATCATCGTCAAATAAATCTTTTTGGCATTTAATTTTAGATGGATATAAGTTAGATAGTTAAAGATGAATAAGGCTACATATGCCAAAAATACATGACAGAAACTATAAAACATATGATCTAGATCATAAGGTATCCATAAAGCTGCAAAGCTTAACAAAAAGAAGAAGCGAGCATACTTTATATCAAGTCCTCTTAATAAATAATAAAAATAAGCTAAGATCAAACATGCAGATATTTTTATTGGCCAAAGATGCAGCAGTGAGGTATAGTTCGCAATCAAAAGCCGGTAATGCCAACCGGTAATGATCATAAATGCAGGTATCGCAAAATAACCAATAATTTTTAAAATTAGCTTTCTCATGTTAAAATTATACCAAAGAAAGTAGGGATAAATAAATGTATAAAGTAGGATTTCAGGGAAAAAATGGTACTTTCAGCGATCTGGCGGTCGATCGTTTTTTTGCAGGTAAAGATTTCAAGAAGGTAAACTATCCAAATTTTAAACAGATCATCAAAGATTTGGAAGAAGATAAGATCGATTACGCTTTGATTCCAGTAGAAAATACCACGACCGGTATCATTTCAAGAACCTATGATTTTTTCTTTGATCATGATATCTATGCTGTAGGCGAGATCTGTATCGCCATAAAAGAGCAGCTTATAGCATTGCCGGGAGCTAAATTAACTGATATCCAAGAGGTTTATTCACATCCTGAAGCTTTGAGCCAATGCTCACGTTTTTTGGCTGCTCATCCTGAGCTGCGTTCGATAGCTTTTCAAGATACCTCAGCTAGCGTTGAACATATCAAAAACTGTGCTGATATCCATAAAGCAGCGCTAGCTAGCGAAAACGCTGCTGCCTATTATGATCTGCCGATCTTACTTAAAGATGTACAGGATAATGATCATAATATGACCAGATTTTTATGTATCTGTCATAAACCGCAAAAGGTTGAAGGTGCTAATAAGATCAGTGCCATGTTTATCTTGAAGCATGAAGCGGGATCGCTTTTTAACTTGTTAGAGGTCTTTGCTAAAAAGGATATCAATCTTTTGAAGCTAGAGTCAAGACCAATGCCAAAGCATAGCTTTGAATATCTGTTTTATCTGGATTTTGAGCTATTGCCTAAGCAGCCTTGTATCGAAGCTTTGCTTGCAGAAGCAAGCAAGCATTGTGTGGCTCATAAGTTATTAGGTTATTATAAGGCTTATGAAATGTAAAAATTTTCAGTAAAAAAATGTTTGTTTACATTTTTGAAAATATGTTGTAACATATCAGCATATAAATAAAGATATGCTTTGGGATATCAGCTTGATATGGACAATATGTAATAAAAAGATTAGCTATATAGATATTGTCTATATAGCTTTTTTGTTGGGGGAGAAAAAAATGCGCATTGAAGTTAATTGCAGCCGCAGCTATCCGATCATCATTGAAAAAGGATGTTTGCATCAGGCTCATAAGTACATTGATGGTCACAGGCGGATCATGATCATAACAGATGATATGGTTCCAGCAAGCTATCGTCAGATCTTGCAAGAACAGTTTGCTCATTGCGATGTCAAGATCGTGGAACATGGCGAAAAAGCTAAAAGCTTTGCGGTGTATGAAGATTGTTTAGCAACCTTGCTTAAACTAAATTACTCCCGTAAAGACATCGTCGTTGCGTTAGGCGGAGGGGTAGTTGGAGATCTAGCGGGTTTTGTGGCGGCAACTTATAAGCGTGGCATTACCTTTATCAATATTCCTACTACGACCTTGTCCCAGATCGATTCAAGCATTGGCGGAAAGGTTGCTATCAATATGCTAGACATAAAAAACTGTGTCGGAGCATTTTATCAGCCTTCCCTGGTTTTGATCGATCCTTTGGTGCTACAAACATTAAGCCTACGTCATTATCATAATGGATTAGTTGAAGCAATAAAAGCGGGGTTGATCTATGATCCAGCTTTATTTGCGATGTTTGAACAAAATGACATCGACATCGAAAAGATCATCTATCGTTCGCTAATGGTAAAAAAAGCAGTCGTTGAGCAGGATGAGAAAGAAAATGGCATCCGCAAGATCTTAAATTTTGGTCATACCTTTGGCCATGCGTATGAGAGCTATTATCATCTTCATGATTATTACCACGGTGAATGCGTAGCCTTAGGCATGATGACAGTATTGCAAGATCCTGCTATCAAAAAGCGCTTGGCGGCTATCTTGCAGAAAATGGATATTCCGACAACATGTGATGCTGATAAGGAAAAGATCTTTGCATTATTGGCAGCAGATAAAAAAGCTGATCACGAAATGATCGATCTGATCGAGGTTAACATGATTGGTCAAGCTAAGATCGTAAATCTTCCGCTAGCTCAACTAAGGGCATATTTATAAGAGGACGTTAGATATGAAAAATACTTTTGGCAACAATTTAACGATAACCTTGTTTGGTGAATCTCATCAGCAAGCTATCGGTGCAACCTTAGATGGCTTACCTGCCGGTATATATATTGATGAGAATGAAATTGAGCGCATCATGGAACTGCGAAAACCGCAAGGGACGATCTCGACCAGCCGTAAAGAAAGTGATCATGTTGAGATCATCAGCGGACTATTTGAACAGCATACGACCGGGACGCCATTGACCATCTTGATCAGAAATGAAAATGTTCGCAGCAAGGACTATGATAGCCAGCGCTATATTGCTCGCTGCTCGCATACTGATTATAGTGCATATATGAAATATCTTGGTTATAATGATTATCGGGGTTCTGGGCATTTTTCAGGACGCTTGAGCGCAGCTATCGTTGCGTGTGGGGCAATCTGCCTGCAGATATTGGCATTAAAAGATATTCATATTTATAGCCATATCAAACAGATCGGCACCTTAACCGATGAATCATTTGCCAGTTGTGATAAGCAGCAGTTAAATGAACAGCTTAAGGCATTAAAAGATGCTTATTTTGCCGTGATCGATGAAAAACAAAAAGCAAAGATGCTGCAAGAGATAGAAGATGCTAGGTTGCAGCAAGATTCGATTGGCGGCGTTATTGAATCTTTGGTAGTCAATCTTGATCCTGGCATTGGTGAACCAACCTTTGATTCTTTAGAAAGCATGCTTGCTCATGGTATCTTTGGTATTGGCGGCATCAAAGCCATAGAATTTGGCGATGGGATTGCGATGAGCACGATGCGCGGGTCAATGGCCAACGATCCCTTTAGGGTCAAAGATGGCAACATCACCACTTTGACCAATCACAATGGCGGTATCAATGGTGGGATAACTAATGGTATGCCTTTAGTGATCAAAAGCTATATCAAGCCAACTCCATCCATCATGCAGGTGCAACAAACAGTTGATTTTAAAAAGTTAGAAAATGTCGAACATCAGCTTAGTGGTCGGCATGATCCATGCATCGTTCATCGCGCAAGGATCGTGATCGATAGCATGATCGCTATCACGCTTTGTGATATGCTGATGATGCGCTATGGTGAATTATATTTTAACGGAGGATTTAAAGAATGAGAGGCTTGATCGGTTTTCCATTAGGACATAGCTATTCGCAGCTGATCCATGAATATCTTACGCATAAGCCTTATCAGCTTAAAGAACTTGATGAGGAAAGCTTCCATGATTTCATGAAAGAAAAAAATTTTTCCTGTATCAATGTAACGATTCCTTATAAGCAAATGGTCATTCCTTATCTTGATAAGATCGATGAATTAGCGTTAAGACTAGATGCCATCAATTGCATCGTGAATAAAGGTGGTAAATTATATGGCTATAATAGTGATTATTATGGCTTTAAGCTAATGCTAGAAACTAATGGTTTTGAAATAAAAGATAAGATCGTAGCAATATTAGGCAATGGCGGCGCCAGTAAAGCCGTATATGAAGCGCTAAAGGATATGCAAGCCCGTAAGATCATGATCGTTGATCGACGCGGAAGGCCTAATACGATAAGTTATGATGAGGTTTATGAAGCAGATCCTCAGGTGATCATCAATACGACCCCGGTAGGAATGTTTCCAGACAATGATGGATGCATCGTTGATCTTGAGCGCTTTTCACGTTTAGAAAGCGTAATCGATATCGTGTATAATCCGCTGCGAACCAAACTGGTGCTTGAAGCAAAAAATCGCGGTATCAAAGCTATTGCTGGTTTGGAAATGTTGGTTGCCCAAGCCTTCAAGGCCTTAGAATTTTTTGATGGAACACCGGTTGATGTGGATAAGATCAAAGAATGTCACAGGATGTTGGTCAACGATAAACAAAACATCGTTTTGATCGGAATGCCAAGCAGTGGGAAAACAACGATCAGCAAATTGTTGTACGATAGGTTGCAACGCGAAGTATTTGAAATGGATGAGATGATCGTGCAAAAGATCGAGATGCCGATCAAAGATTATATAAATAAGTATTCAGAAGAAGCATTTCGTCAGCAGGAGATCGCTTTAGCTAAAGAATTGCGTAATCATCATCATGCGATCATTTCTTGTGGCGGAGGCATCATCTTAAAACAGGAAAGCATGAATTATCTGCAGGAAAATGGCTGCATCATCTTCATCGACCGTGATCTAGATAAATTATATTGCAGTGATGATCGACCATTATCCAACACCATTGACAAATTACAACAGTTATATCAGCAACGCTATGACTTATATCAAAAGTATAGCGATATCATCATAAAAAATAATGGCGATCTAGAAACAGCCATTGCCAAGATCATAGAAAGCGTAGGTTAAAAAAACATGATCATAACATTAAAAAAAGATGCTCCTAAGCATGAGGTAGAAAAACTAATCAAGCAGTTTGAAAATCAAGGATTAAAGGTCAATCTGATCACCGGTGAAAATTATAATGTCTTCGGTTTGGTTGGTGATACGGCCAAGATCGATGAACGCCGTGTTCAAGCTAATGAATGGGTAGAAAATGTTCAAAGGATAGCTGCACCTTATAAATTAGCGAATAGGATGTTTCATCCGGAAGATTCGATCATCGATGTTGACGGTATCAAGATTGGTGGTAATGAACCGATCGTTGTCATGGCGGGACCATGTTCGGTTGAAGGAAAAAGCATGATCGAGCATCTGGCTCAAGAAGTGAAAAAAGGCGGTGCCAAGATGCTAAGAGGTGGAGCTTATAAACCACGTACTTCGCCATATGCTTTCCAAGGAATGCAAAGTGAAGGCATCAAATGTTTGGTAAGCGCCAAGGAGAAAACCGGGTTGCCGATCGTAACAGAGCTGATGAGCGCAGATAAGATCGATGAATTCGTTGAAAATGTCGATCTGATCCAAATTGGAGCGCGTAATATGCAAAATTTTGATCTGCTAAAAGCTGTTGGTAAGATCGATAAACCGATCCTTTTGAAACGAGGCTTGAGCGCAACCATCGAAGAATGGATCATGAGCGCAGAATATATCATGGCTAGCGGTAATCCTAATGTCATCTTATGCGAACGCGGGATCAGGACCTTTGAAAAATATACCCGCAATACCTTGGATGTTAGCGTTATTCCGATCATCAAGGAAAAGACGCATTTACCGATCGTTATCGATCCATCGCATGCGACTGGTGATTGGAAACTGGTCGAAGCGATGTCTTTAGCAGCAATCGCGGCAGGGGCAGATGGTTTGATCATTGAAGTTCATGATCAGCCGGATTGTGCATGGAGCGATGGCGCACAGTCTTTAAAACCAGAAAAATTTGCACGTTTGATGAAAAAGGCTAAGGCCGTAGCTAAAGCCGTAGGCCGTGAGATATAATGAAAACAATCATTCATCCGCAGAAAAATGCGGTGGTAAAAATCAATCTGCCTTGCAGCAAATCTTTGGCCCATCGCTATATCATCTGTGCTTGTTTATCTAAAGGACATAGCACCATCACTAATATTACGCTTAATCAGGATATCATGGCAACGATCGAGGTCTTGCGGCATTTAGGAGCTAAGATAACGATCGATGGTGATCGGGTCGATATTGAGGGCATTGAACGTTGGAACTATGATCATGAAGTCTTGGATTGTCATGAATCAGGCTCTACGTTGCGTTTTATGATACCTTTATGCGCCTTGATCGATGAGGATGTGGTCCTTAGTGGGTCAAGCAGGTTGCTGGAAAGACCACAGACGGTATATGAAGAGCTATTTGCCAAACAGGGCATCAAGTTTGAACGTGATCAGCAAAAGCTAATCGTTGGCAGCAGGTTGACAAGCGGAACTTATGTTATTGATGGCAATATTTCTAGTCAGTTTATAACCGGTTTGCTTTTGGCGCTTAGCTTATTGCCAAATGATTCTGAATTGATCATCAAACCGCCGTTTGCCTCTTCATCATATGTCGATCTAACGATCGATGTCATGACAAAATTTGGCGCTAAGATATCTTATGTGGATGCTCATCATTTGCATATCCAAGGAAATCAGCGCTTTATTGGCGGTAATCATCAAGTAGAAGCTGATTATAGCCAACTAGCTTTTTTTGCGGCGCTAGGTACCTTGAACAATGGCATCAAGGTTGGCAGCTTTGCTTTAGAATCTAAGCAAGGAGATAAGGCCATCATTGCGATCTTGCAAAAGATGGGAGCTAAGATCATTTTTAATGATGGCTATTATGAATTTTATCCTAGCAGCTTGCAGGGAACGACCATCGATCTGGAAGATTGTCCGGATCTAGGACCGATGCTGTTTGCTTTAAGTACCCAGGCTCAAGGGCAAACGACCTTTATAAATGCCAAACGCTTAAGGATCAAGGAATCAGATCGTATCCGAGCGATGGAAGAAGAACTGCGCAAATTAGGCTGTGAGATATCTTCTAGCGAAGACACCGTATATGTGCGCTATCATCCTAATCTTAAGCCGTTAGCGGAATTAGATGGCCATAATGATCATCGTATCGTGATGGCATTGAGCATCCTAGCTACGATAGCTCATGATGATGTAGCGATCGTGGGCTCACAGGCAATCGCTAAAAGCTATCCCCATTTTTTTGAAGATCTAGCATCAGCTAAGATAAAGGTAGAACATCATGAAGATAACTAAAGAAACGAGGATCTGTATCGTCGGCTTAGGTTTATTAGGCGGTTGTTATGCCCAAAAGCTAAGTGCGTTAGGCTATCAGGTAATGGCGGTCGATAAGGATCAAACCAGCATAAATTATGCTATGGAAAAAAATTATATCATTAAAGGATCGATCGATCCGTCGTTGGTAAAAACAGCTGATCTGATCATTTTTGGCTTATATCCCCAAGCTTTGATCGATTGGTTAGCAGCTTATCAGGATCTATTGCCTAAAGGCTGTGTCTGTACGGATGTTACCGGCATCAAACAAATGATCATCGCTAAGATCAAGCCTTTTTTGCGAACTGATATCCATTTTGTCTTTGCTCATCCAATGGCAGGCAAGGAAGTATCTGGGGTACAAAATAGTGATGCAACCATCTTCAAAAATGCAAATTTCATCATTATCAAAAATGAGGACAAGAAAGCTATGGCTATGATCCATCAACTAGCACAATTGTTAGAATTTGCCCATATCAGCTATCTTGATGCTCAAGAGCATGATGAAATGATCGCTTTTTTATCTCAGCTTACCCATGTCATTGCGGTTTGCTTGATGAACTGCAAAGATAATACTCATTTAAAAGACTATACTGGTGATAGTTTCCGTGATCTTACTAGGATCGCAAAGATCAACGAGGATCTATGGTATGAGCTATTTATCGATAATAAAGAAACATTATTGGCTCAGATCGCTCAATTCAGCATGACTTTGGATGATTTTAAAAAAGCGCTGCAAAATGAAGATGAAACAAAGATCAAAGCTTTGTTCAGGCAGTCGACCAAAAGAAGGAAGGAGTTTGATAAGAAATGAAGATCTTGATCATCAATGGACCTAATATCAATATGATCGGTATCAGGGAAAAAAATATCTATGGGACATTGTCTTATGAAAGGATCATTCAGATGATCACCCAAGAAGGACAAAAACGAGGAATGGAAATTACCTGTGTTCAATCTAATCATGAAGGTGATCTGGTTACTTGGATCCAGGATGCATATTTTGAAAAATATGATGGCATCGTGA
Organism: uncultured Bacillota bacterium; assembly: GCA_949299585.1. Lineage (GTDB taxonomy): Bacteria > Bacillota_I > Bacilli_A > Erysipelotrichales > Erysipelotrichaceae > JALEVB01. The sequence goes on from CASGCC010000017.1 coordinate 8,699, forward strand.
TCAATCCAGGAGCTTACACGCATACCAGCATAGCCTTGTTGGATGCGGTTAAGGCCATTGCTCCTTTACCAGTGGTTGAAGTTCATCTTAGCAATGTAGATGAACGTGAAAGCTTTAGACATCTTAGCTATATCTCCCAAGCCTGTATCGCTACCATCAAAGGGCATAAGGAACAAGGCTACATCGAGGCCTTGGATATCCTGCAAGCACATATCGCGAACAAGTAATGATGGTGCTTAAACGTTATTTTGGAGATAAAGCTTTTTATTTTAAAACAGCGAAGATCGCTGTGCCATTAGCATTGCAGCAGATGCTTACTAGCGCTCAAAGCATCGTAGATACCATCATGGTAACATGGATCAACATGGTTACTCCTGTGGGAACCGCTGCGCAGATCGATACCTTATGCAATATGATCGCTTATGGGGTGATCGGTGGGGTCAGCATGTTTTCGGCGCAATTTTATGGAGCCAACGATGAGCATAATCTTAAGCGATCATTTGGGTTAAGTTTGGTATTGGCTTTAGGCAATGCTATTTTCTGGTGCTTGATCGCATCGCTTTTTGGCGAGCAGATCCTGCGCTTTTATATGAATGACGATCGCATCATCATGTATGCGTTAGAATATCTAACGATCATGCGCTTTTCATTGATCGTAGGAGCAATTACCTTTTGTTTTAGCTATATGTATCGCTCATGTCAAAAGGCAACGATCGCCTTAAACACCAGCATCATCATGACCTTGCTGAATTGTACTTTTAACTATCTATTTATCTTTGTCTTTGATATGGGCGTTAAAGGAGCGGCGTTAGGGACCTTGTTAGCGCAGATCATTGCTGCTATTTTCTTGGTCGTATATGCCTATGCCACCAAGCAGCCTTTTGTTGGCAGCTTCGCGGAAATGTTTGGGGGCTTAAAGCGCAACTTTGTCGAACCGATCATCATCAAGATCATTCCATTGATCGTAAATGAGACTTTATTTGGCTTTGGTACGACCTTGTTCATCAAAGCCTTTGGGCAATTAGGAACAAAAAGCATGGATGCTTATTATGTAGCTAATCAGATCTTTAATGTTTTCTTATTTATCGTTTATGGTTATGGCTCAGCTGTTCAGGTATTATTAGGATCTAGGCTTGGCAAAGGACAGATCGAGCAGGCTAAGCAAGAGTGTGCTTATCATCTAGGTATGTCTTTTATCTTAGCTATCATCTTGGTTTTTGGTATCATCATCTTTGCACCTTATATGGTGGACGTTTTTGCTTTGAGCGATATGTATGTATACGATCTAGCCATCAAGATGATGTATGTCTTTGCCATCAAGATTTCAATGAGACTGTTTAATTTCATCATCTTTTCGATCTTACGCTCAGGCGGCGATACCAAGATCATTCAGTTTTTGGATTCTGGTTTGCTTTATATCGTTGGCTTGACCTTAGCTTTTGGCTGTGTCAACATTTTGCATATCAATGATATCGTTCTGGTCCTTTTGATAACGCAGCTAGAACAGTTGGTTAGGATGATCTTTGGCTTAAGACGGGTAGCAGCAAATATTTGGGCAAAAGATTTAACGACAACTGTGATTTAATAGTGTATAATATAATCGGTGATTTTTAATGAAGAAGAAAGAAATTATTATTGTCGTAATTATCGCATTATGCGCTATCGGTATCTATATGTTCATGAAGCCGGATGTCAAGCAGGAGAGTGCGAAGATCATCGTTACCTATAATGATAAAGCTATCGATGTCATCGATCCAAATGTTGATGGGATCTATGAGTATAAAGGAAACTATGGAACCTTTCATGTAGAAGTTGAAGATGGTCGTTGGCATGCGGTCGACGTTGATTGCCCAACGCAAGAATGTGTTCATGTAGGTTGGGTTGGAGTAGATGATTATTTGCCGATCATCTGTTTGCCAAATGGCTTTGCGGTAGTTTTAGAGGATATTGATCAATGAAGACCAAACACTTTGTCTATCTGACATTGTTAAGCGCCATGGCGATAACCTTGAATATCATGGAATCGATCCTGATCGGACCGATCTTCATGAGCTTAAGGATAGGTCTGGCTAATATCATTGCGCTTATCACCTTATTCATGCTGGGACCAAAAGATATGATCATCGTTAACATCATGCGGGTATTTATCGGCAATTTGCTGCGGGGCTTGATCTTTGGCAGTACCTTTTGGATCAGCTTGGCAGGAGTTACGCTTAGTTCGATCATCTTGCTGATCTGTTATCGCTTGCGATCATCTATCGTTTTTACTTCGATCTTAAGCAGCATTGGTCATAGCGTTGGCCAGGTATTGATGGTCATGTTCATTTATAATCAGGCAGGTATGGCGATAACCTTGCCATATCTATTGATTTTTTCGATCCCTACCGGTATCTTGACAGGTTTTGTTGCTAAAGCGGCCTTGAGCAGGGTACACGCCAATCTTAAAGTACGTTAAATTCCCTTTAAGGGAATTTTTTTGCCAAGGAGGAAATATGCATAAGATAAAATGTCCTAAATGCAACGAAGTATTTACCATTGATGAAGCCAGCTATGATTCCATCGTTAAACAAGTTAGGGATCAGCAGTTTTTAAATGAATTGGCCGATCGTCAAAAAGCTTTTGATAATGAATTAAAACAAGCAACTGAATTAGCTAACGCTAGATATCAAACCAAGATCCAAGCAGCTTTACAAGATAAAGATCAATTGATAAACAAGCTGCAAGCGCAATTACAAGCATATGATCAAGAAAAGCTCATTGCAGTTAATCAAGCTAGCGAAGAATTGCAAAACAAAATCCATCAGCAAGCTCAGAAGATCATTCAATTAGAAGCAACGATGCAAAACAATCAAATTGAGAAGCAATTAGCCATCAATGAAGCTCTTAAGGCCAAAGAAGAAGAATTACAACAAAGCCAACAGGAAATCATCAATCTTAACGCCCGCATAAACGTTGAAGAAAATAATCAGCAGCTGCAAAAGCAAACGCTGATAAAAAGCTATGAAGAGCAATTAAAGCTAAAAGATGAACAAATTGCCTATTATAAAGATTTTAAGGCTCGCCAATCCACGAAGATGATCGGAGAAAGCTTAGAAAAGCATTGTGAGATCGAGTTTAATAAATTAAGAGCCACAGCTTTTAAAAATGCATACTTTGAAAAAGATAATGATGCTAGTAGCGGAAGCAAAGGTGATTACATCTACCGAGAAAAAGATGATGAAGGAACTGAATTTATTTCGATCATGTTTGAAATGAAAAATGAAGCGGATATGACTGCAACCAAAAAGCGTAATGAAGACTTTTTCAAGGAACTAGATAAAGACCGCAAAGAAAAAAACTGTGAATATGCGATCTTGGTATCGCTGCTGGAAATGGATAATGAATTGTATAATGAAGGCATCGTTGATGTGTCTTATCGTTATGATAAGATGTATGTCATTCGTCCGCAGTTTTTTATTCCGATCATAACCTTGCTGCGCAATGCTGCCATGCATTCGTTAAGCTATCGTAAAGAATTACAAGTAGTTAAAAATCAAAATATCGATATTGCCAATTTTGAACAAAGCATGAATGATTTTAAAGATAAGTTCTCACGTAATTATCGCTTAGCTAGTGAAAAATTCAGCAAGGCCATCGCAGAGATCGATAAGACGATCGATCATTTGCAAAAGACCAAAGAAGCGCTGCTATCTAGTGAAAATAACTTGCGTTTAGCCAATAATAAGGTTGAAGATCTAAGCATCAAGAAACTAACTAGAAATAATCCTACCATGGCACAAAAATTTGCTGAATTAGATGATAAAGAAGAAAAATGATGAAAGCTCATATGAACTTTTAAATATGTTTATATGAGCTTTTTACACAAAAAAATCCCTAGTTAAGGATCTAAAACTAGGGACTAATTATCTTTTATTTTTTATCGTTTTGGATCAATAGGCGTAAGGCTTCGATCGCTGCTTTGATCGCAATATCAACATCATGACACTGAGGATTAGGCAATCCTTGTTTTTCACGTTCTTGATTAGCTACTACCAAAAAACAAGAACCACAGCGTACCTTTAGGTAACTAGCAACGATAAATAAAGCTGCCGATTCCATTTCGCTAGCTTTACATCCAAGCTTGCACCATGCATCCCATTTTCTTAATAATTCTTGGGCATTAGGCAAGGTTTCCGGACGGTGCTGACCATAGAAGGCATCTTTGCATTGAACTACACCAACATGATAGGTTTGTTCAAGTTTTTGACAAGCAGTTACTAACGCGTTAGTAATGTTTAGATCAGCGATCGCAGGATATTCGATAGGGGCATATTCTTTAGATGTGCCTTCAAAACGAATTGCTCCGCTAGCAATGACCACATCGCTGCTTTTTACATCGATGTCCATTCCACCGCAGGTTCCAACTCTGATAAAAGTATCCGCACCACAAGCTACTAATTCTTCCATGGCAATGCTAGCGCTTGGTCCTCCGATGCCGGTTGAGCATACGCTCACCTTAACGCCATCTAGATAACCGGTATAGGTAACGTATTCGCGAGAATCCGCAATAAGCTGAGGATCATCGAAATACTGGGCGATCAGCTTACAGCGTTTAGGATCACCAGGAAGAAGGACATATTTGCCAACTTCGCCTTTGGCAACTTGGATGTGGTATTGCCGACCACTGCCTTGACTATAATCGATCATATTATCATTGCTCCTTATTTGCAGGATTTAGATCATTGTCAATGGCAAAACCTGCAATCTTATAGCTGCCATTAACTTTTAAGAATGAAATTTGATAACCACCATGATAGGTACGTTCTAATGAACCGGTATTGATATAGTAATCCCAGATGACATTAGCGATGAAGCTGTCATCATTTTGCTGCATGATATCACTGACCTGAGCGGTGAAATCATAGCTGCCATGGGCGGTAAACCAGGTATTTTCCAGGGTCTTGACCCGGTTGTAAAAGTCGCTTGAAGTAATGGAAATGTTAGCGATAGCTCCTAACGATCCATCCTTGGCTGGATATTGAGCAACGGTCCTAGCGGCATTGATGGCGATATCTTCTAAAGATGGATCAGCAGTTTTACCAACAAAATAGGTATTGCTTAAGACATCTTTCATCGTTATATCATAGCCATCCACACTGATCTTAGGTTCACTGATCAAATTTTTGATCTCATAGATATCAACTTTAGGAGCATCTTCATTGGAGGCAATGCCGCTGAAGTTTGCAGCTTGCACGCTTTGCGCAATGATGTTTGCGCTACTGACCTCTAGATCGTTTATCTTTAGGCTATGCCCGGTTGGCACCTCGATGCGATAATCATTATCACCTTTGAAGATCGTTGAGGCAATATAGCGTCCATCTTGTTCGATGATCTTTAAGGTTGCTAATAATTGGTCATCATAGATAAGATCGTATTCACCTTCATTAGCGTTTCCTTGATACATGACCTTATTGATATCGATATCAGCATAAATATCTTCCAGTTGCGCAATATAATCAGCTTGAGAATTAAAATGAGGATCAACGATCAAAGAATCGGCATAGATCTGATCGTAGTTTTCTTTTTTGACTTCAGCTAGATAAGTGGAAATTGCACTTTGCGGCAAATCAGCTTCTTCAGAGGCTATTTTTTGTTTTACAAACATCAAGGTCACAAAGCTTAAGATCAAGCAAAGGATCAAGGTTGTCGTCATCAGCATGATGCTAGCAAATGATTTTTTTACTTTTTTCGCCATGATTATTTACCATCCTTTACAATAAATGCCGTTGGCAGATTACGGGCGCCATACATGCTGACCGTAGTATTTACATATTCGCCATCATAAACTAATACGCTGGAGTTTCCACCGTCTAGATTTCCTGCGGTCATGGCATGGAAATCTTGCATGATCTGAATGATATCTTCATATTTAGCGCCTAAAGAATGAGGCTGACGACCGTCAACGACCAATAATAAGAAGGCTCCATCCTCACGTTGGCCAATTACCGTACGTGGATTTAATTGCGGCTGACCACCACCGGTAAATACGACCTCATATTGATCGATCAAGGCAGGACCGAAGGTTACGCCATCGCGGATGCCCCAGTCTAATGCTTGCTGAGCGCTCATATTTTTGCAAATCAATTGATTGTCCTGGTTGATACCGATAACGGTCGTGAACTCACTAAGGCTTCCGCTGATCAATTGGCCATCGCTGATAACGATGCCCCAAGCTTGACCACCGTTGCCATGACCACCGGCATCCTCAAAGCCGCCGGCGTTGATCCCAGCAATGCCATCATACATGGCGATATAATCATCGATGCTAGGGGCAGCAGCTCCTGAATCCATATTTGGATTAGCCGCTAAGATGACATCTTCGGGGTTATGGACGATCATCATAAAGGCTTCATAAGTTGAACCTTTGATCTTATGGATCTCAATGCCATCTTCATTAATTTCTTCGCTGTTTTCTTCAATAGTGATACCATTTTGAATTTTAGCAATTTCTTCATCAGAATAGAATAATTTGGCAAAAGTATGGTCAAGGCCATCAGGACTTAGTTCTTTGATAGCTTGATTGCTGTAAGCGACATGGCTGCCAGCATATATTTCTTTAAGACACAAGTAGCCAGTAATCGTAACACTGGCGACGATGATCAAAAAGCTGATAAAAGCGGCAAAGCCTAAGCCGATGCCTTTGGATTTTCTTTTTGTCATTATGTAATACCTTCCTTTAGCTTTTATTATACATGAAAAAATGTGTTTTTTTTAATATTTATAGTTATAATATTAATATGATAAAGAAAGCCAGAAAAGAAGATATCGAACGAATCATCGAAATTACAAGCTTTGCCAGAAGAAAACGTTGGAAGCAGTATTTTGCCAAAGATAAGGCAAGGTATCTTTCTTATGGCTTTTTGCAGCTTTATGATAAGTTTAAGATAGAACAGCTTGCACATTATTATGTTTATATAGAAGATGATATCGTCAAAGGTATCTTACGTTATGCCATCGAAGGTAAAAAGGTCTTTATCGAAGAGATGGCAGCTGATCCGCTTTTTGCTGATGAGGATATCATAAAAAAGATGTATCGTTTATTTGAAGCAGTTGCTATCAAGCATGACATGGAAATGATATATCTATGGGTATTGCTCAAGGATCAAATAATGACCGAGATGATCATAGAACAAGGATTCATACCCGAAAATAATAAACGCTATCTTGAAGATACGATGCTTTTAGAACAACGATATCATAAGAAAATATCATAAATGATAAGCTTTTAAAACATTGCTTGCTTTTATCATGCGCTTTAGATCAAGATATAAAAAAAAGCCTTTAAATAAAGGCTTGATCAACTAATGGCAGGGGTGGAGAGGATCGAACTCCCATCCGCGGTTTTGGAGACCGATATACTACCATTGTACTACACCCCTATGGTGACTCGTACGGGATTCGAACCCGTGAATGACGCCGTGAAAGGGCGCTGTGTTAAGCCACTTCACCAACGAGCCATATTTAGTTGCCTATGTATGATATCATATGTAAAAAAATAATTCAACAATTTTATGAAAAATTATTTGTAACCTGTATTGTAAAATGAAACTGGAATTAAGGAATTGATAACAAGGGGCATGCCCCTTGTTATCAATTCGCGCAGGTGACATACCCCCTCATGTTTATTT
>CASGCC010000018.1 GCA_949299585.1 uncultured Bacillota bacterium
AAAAATAAATTTGTGAAACTTCTCACTATGCAAGGCTATGATGGTTTGTTAAAATTTAAAAGCCCATGAAGGCGAGAAGGGAAAGAAATTATGAAAAAATTGACCAAAGTGTTGATTGCTGGCTTATTAGCAATCAGCATGACTGCTTGCAGCAATACCAATAAAGCTAGCAGTCAAACATTAGAAGGTAGTGCTCAAGGTTTCTCTAGTGAAATCAAAGTATCAGTTACTGTTGATGGGGGAAATACTATTAGCGCTATTGAAGTATTAGAATCAGCTGAGACTGATGGTATTGGTGAAAAAGCTTTACCTGTAATGGTAGAAAATGTAGTTGATGCAAATAGTTTAGATGTTGATAGCGTATCAGGAGCTACAGTTACTTCTACTGCTTTCTTAGCTGCTGTTGAAAATGCTTTAAGCAATGGTGGAATTAGTAAAGATGATTTAGTTGTTAAAGAAATTGCTGCTGAAGCTGGCGAAGAAACTAAAGATGTAGATGTTGTAGTAGTTGGTGCTGGAGGCGCTGGTATGAGTGCTGCTATTACTGCTGCTCAACAAGGTAAGAGTGTAGTAATCGTGGAAAAAGCTGATATCGTTGGTGGTAACTCTAGTAGAGCTACTGGTGGTATGAATGCTGCTAAGACTGTTTTCCAAGATGAAAATACTTTTGAAGAATTAAGTGGTGTAGAAAAGACAATTGCTACAGCTCATGAAACTTATCCTGAACTTGATGAATTGACTGCTACTGTTGAACAACAATTAGCTGATTATCAAGCTGATCCTCAAGGATATTTTGATTCTCCAGAATTATTTATGTTAGATACTTTAGTTGGTGGTAAGAATTTAAATAATCATGATTTAGTTAAGACTTTAGTTGATAATAGTGCTGAAGCTATTGACTGGTTAGCTGAATTAGAAAGCCCAATTAATTTAACTGATGTTTCTAGTTTTGGTGGTGCTAGTGTTAAAAGAATTCATCGTCCAGTAGATGCTGAAGGTAAAACATTATCTGTTGGTAGCTACATGGTACCTTTATTAGAAGAAAACTGTGAAAAACTTGGTGTTGAAATTTTAACTGGTACTACTGCTGAAAGTATTATCATGAGCGATGGTGCAGCTGCAGGTGTTGTAGCTAGCAGTGCTTCAACTAAATATACTATCAATGCTAAGTCTGTAGTATTAGCTACTGGTGGTTTTGCAGGCAACTTAGAAATGGTCGTTGAATATAAACCAGATCTAGCAGGTTTCATTACGACCAATGCAGCAACGATCACTGGCGATGGCATCAAGATGGCTGAAGCTGTTGGTGCAGGTCTAGTTGATATGGAACAGATCCAGATCCATCCAACCGTTCATCAAGAAACCAGCGCATTGATCACTGAAGGTTTAAGAGGCGATGGTGCGATCTTGGTTAACCAAGAAGGAAAACGTTTCTGTGATGAAGTTGGTACTCGTGATGCAGTAAGCGCAGCTGAGCTAGCGCAAACTGGTGGCTATGCTTATTTGATCGTTGATCAAAAGATGGTCGATGCATCTAGCGTTATTGCTGGCTATATCACCAAAGGCTTAACGATCGGCGGCGGTGATGTCAAAGAACTAGCAGCAGCTATCGGCTGTGATGAAGCAACATTGGCTGCGACCCTAGAAACTTGGAATGACGCGGTAGCAGCACAGAATGATGCGGAATTTGGCCGCACTTCATTTGCAGAGGCTTTAGATACCGCTCCATATTATGCGATCAAGATCGCTCCAGGGGTACATCATACTATGGGTGGGGTCATGATCAATATCAATGCCGAAGTATTAACAGCTGAAGGGGAAGTAATTCCTGGTTTATATGCAGCTGGTGAAGTTACAGGTGGTGTTCATGGCGCTAACCGTTTAGGTGGCAATGCTGTGGCAGATATCGTCGTATTTGGCCGTATCGCTGGTAACAGCGCTGCTGCAAACGCCGAATAATTAATGTTCAACTGCTTTTTCCTAAGTGAAAAGGCAGTTTTTTTGTGGTTTGGTCATTTAACGTAGAAGATAATGTATGCTTATAAAAGGCAAACTGAATATTCGTTGATAAAAATACACTAAAAAAGTTTATAATTATAGCAAGGTGACAATATGAAAAAGATTATATTCGTAGATATTGATGGCACCTTGATCGATTATGAAGGTAATTTGCCATCATCAGCTGTATCAGCGATAAGAAAGGCTCGTGCCAAAGGTCATTTGGTGTTTCTTTGTAGCGGGCGCAGCAAAGCGGAGATCTATCAAGATATCTGGGATATCGGGGTAGATGGTTTTATCGGCGGCAATGGCAGTTATATCGAAAGCCACGAGGCGATGATATATCATCAGGTAATCGCTAAGGAAGAAAGCAAGCAGATCGTAGATTGGTTATTAGCTAAGGATCTTCCTTTTTATCTTGAAAGCAATAATGGTTTGTTTGCTAGTCAAGATTTTGATATTCGTGCTGATAAGACGATCAAGGCTTATGCTGCATATAAGGGCCAAGATCCTACCAAGATCACGGTTAGAAAAGCTTTTCCCGATATGATATATGGTGGTCAGCTTTATCGCGATGATCTCAATAAGGTCAGCTTTGTTTTAAATAGTTATGCGGATTATCTGGAAGCAAAAGCAAGATTTGCCAATCTAGCTGTTAATACCTGGGGCGGTAAGGAAGATAAAGCTTTATTTGGGGATATCGGCGTTTCAGGGATGACCAAAGAAAAGGCCATATTAAAAGTTTTACAACATTTAGGTTTGGAGCTTGAACAAACGATCGCTATTGGCGATGCCTCGATCAATATCGGCATGATCAAGCTATGTCATATGGGCATTGCGATGCATAGCGGCAGCGATGATGCCAAAGCGATAGCGGACTACGTTTGTGTTGATGTGGATAAAGATGGTTTATGGGATGCCTTTGCGCATTGTGAATTGATATAGGGGATGGAAGATATGAAATTACATGATGAAACTTATAATGAATATGTGAAGATCTTGAAAGATGAATTAGTTGCTGCGATGGGTTGTACCGAGCCGATCGCTATCGCTTATATTGCTAGTTATGCCAGAAATGTATTAGGCAAGCTGCCCGATAAGGTAGAGATCGAAGTCAGTGGCAATGTCTTGAAAAATGTCAAGAGCGTTATCGTGCCTAATACGGCTAAGATGAAAGGGATCCAAGCTGCTTGTGCTGCGGGCATCGTTTGTGGTGATGCCGATAAGAAACTAGAAGTTATCTCCAAGGTCGAAGATACTGAAGCGATCGCTAAGTTCATGGCTAGCTGTCCGATCACGATCAAGGCGGCTTCGAGCAACAAGATCTTTGATCTTTTGATTACCTTATATGCCCAAGATGAACAAGTAAAGGTCAGGATCGTGGATTATCATACCAATATCGTGTATGTAGAAAAAAATGGTGAAGTGATCATAGATCAAAAGATTAGCGAAGATAGCAAGAAAGCTAGTTATGAATGTTTAAATATCGAGGATATCTTTGCGTTTGCGAAGATGGCTGAAATCGTGGATGTCAAGGATACCTTGGATCAACAGATCAAATATAATATGGCGATTGCCCAAGAAGGTCTAAAAAATGATTATGGTGCCAATATCGGCAAGGTATTGCTTAAAGCCTATGGCAATGATCTAAATGTTAAGATCAAAGCTTATGCGGCAGCAGCTAGCGATGCGCGGATGAATGGTTGTGAGATGCCGGTCATCATTGCCTCAGGCAGCGGCAATCAGGGCATTACGACCAGCGTACCAATCATCGTATGGGCACAAGAAAAAGGCTATGATCAAGAAGAATTATATCGGGCCTTATTGTTAAGCAATCTGGTAACGATCCATCTAAAAAGCGGGATCGGGCGCTTAAGTGCCTTTTGTGGAGCCGTTAGCGCTGGGGCTGGTGCCGGTGCTGGCATTGCTTATCTGGAGACCCATGATCTAACCGCTATTTCGCATACGATCGTAAACGCGTTAGGCATCATCAGCGGTACGATCTGTGATGGTGCGAAGGCTAGCTGTGCTGCCAAGATCCAAGCAGCGATCGATGCTGGCATTACCGGTTATTATATGTATATCAATGGTCAGGAATTTAAAGATGGCGAAGGACTGATCGTCAAAGGCGTCGAAAATACCATCGAGAATATCGCGTTATTAGCGCGTGAAGGCATGAAAGAAACCGATAAAGAGATCATCAAGATGATGGTCAAAAATTGTTAGGAGGATTTATGAATACATTGGCATATTATGGCTTAGGTCATGTTAGCGATGATCAAGCAAAGACCGGTTGTAGCGTAATTTATTTTCCTCAAGGAGCTAATGCTGGTTGTGCGATCATGGGCGGAGGCCCAGCATCGCGAGAAACAATGTTGGCTGATCCTATGACGGCAACAAATAAGATCAATGCGCTGGTATTAGGGGGAGGTAGTGCCTTTGGCTTAGCGGCAAGCGATGGGGTCATGCAATGTCTTAAGGATCATGATATTGGTTTGGAAACCGGTTTTGCCAAGATCCCTTTGGTCATGCAATCGGATATCTATGATCTAGGTTATGGCGCAAATGATATTTATCCAGATGCCAAGATGGGATATGAAGCGTGTTTAAAAGCTCTAAAACAGCTAGATGAGCGCAGCGGCAATATTGGCGCAGGCTGCGGAGCAACGGTTGGTAAGATCTTAGGCATGAAACAAGCTAGCAAAAGTGGTTGGGGCTTTTATCATGAAACGATAAACGGCGTAAATATCTGGGCGATGGTAGCGGTCAATGCTTTAGGCGATATCTATGATCCTAGCTGTGGCAAGATCATTGCCGGAGCGATGGATAACAAGCGGCAACAGTTTGTTGATAGTGAAAAATTGATGCGTCAAAGCATCGTGCCACAATGGGAACATACCAACACGACGATCGGCGCCGTGATCTGCGATGCCTACTATGATAAGGCTGCCTTGTGCAAGCTGGCGCAGATGACCAGCTGCGCTTATGCCCGCTGCATCAATCCGGTATTTACGATGATGGATGGCGATAGCATCTACGCTTGCAGCATCGGCGATAAACAGGTCGATATCAATGTCATGGGTACTCTGATGGCTAGCGCGATGGAAAAAGCCATCATCAAAGCGGTGGCATCATCAAAAATCGCCGATGAGATGTTTTTGAAGGCTTGCCGCTAAAAATTTGTTATAATAATAACGTTTGAAGATAAAGGAATGGTGAAGATGATCGGAAAGTTTATTACTTTTGAAGGACCAGATGGCAGTGGTAAGACCACTTGCGCATTAGGCGTATATGATAGGATGAGCAAGGAAGGTTATGATGTGATCTATACCCGAGAACCTGGGGGCATTGAAATTGCGGAACAGATCCGTAATATCATCCTTGATCCAAAAAATACGATGATGGATGCGCGCTGTGAAGCCTTGCTTTATGCTGCCAGCCGCCGCCAGCATCTGGTAGAAAAGGTATTGCCAGCCTTAGCCAAAGGCCAGATCGTCTTATGCGATCGCTTTGTTGATAGTTCGTTGGCATATCAGGGCGTAGGTCGTCATTTAGGAATAGATGAAGTATGGGCCATCAATCAATTTGCCATCGAAGATCATATGCCAGATTTTACGATCTATCTTAATGTTGATCCACAGATCGGCTTAAATCGGATCGATAAGCGTGATTATAAAGATCGTTTGGATCAAGAAAGCCTGCAGTTTCACCAAGATACCTATGATGGCTATCAGCAGGTCGTAGCAAAGTTTAAGGATCGCATGATCGTGGTCGATGCTAATCAGGATGCGCAAAAGGTCATTGATGATGCTTACCAGATCATAAAGGAACATTTGAATGTTTAAAGATAATTTACGAAACGAGCAGCCTATCGTATATCGCATCTTGACCAATGCCTTGCATAATGACCAGGTAGCGCATGCTTATATCTTTTATGGTCGAAATAATCAAACGATGGTCGATACGGCCATCTTCTTGGCACAAAGCCTTGTTTGCCCAGCAAAGATCGCTTGTGAGACATGTGAAGCCTGTCAAAGAGTAAAGCATCTAAGCTATGGGGATCTATTATATCTTGATGGCAAAGAAGCAACTATCAAAAAAGAAGATATCTTAAACTTGCAGCAGCAATTTGCCAAAACGGCCTTAGAACCAAACGGCAGCAAGATCTATATCATCAATCATGTAGAAAATGCTAGTGACAGTGCGCTGAACAGCTTGCTGAAATTCTTGGAAGAACCTTCCAGCAATAATATCTATGCGATCTTTATCACTGATAATATCTATCAGGTCTTGCCAACGATCGTTTCGCGCTGTGAGATCATCCAATTTCGCCCGGATGATCCGCAAAAGACCGCGGAAAGCTTGCAAAAGCAAGGCATCGAAGAACCAGATCGTTATTTTTTAAGCGTATTATGCCAGGACGCTTCTTTTCAAGAAAAGGAAGAGTATCAGCTAGCGGTAGTAGCTTTACAGCGCTTTGTCAAAGATTTTCCTGACAAATTAGACGATTTTCTGTTATATTATCAGTTAGAAATGTTTGGCAAGGATAAAGATCTAGATCTAAGAACAGCCATCACATTTTTTGAATTAGCAAGTGTCTTCATCAAAGATCTAAGCATCGATAAAAACGACGCTAACGGCTGGTATGGTGAAAAGATCAGCAGTTTTGATGCTAAGATCAGTTTGGCTAAATGCCTGCTGATAACCCTACAGCAAAAAGATAAGTGCAATAAAACCAATAATTTGCGCTTGATCATCGATGAATTCATATATAAATTACAGGAGGTAATAAATGAGCGCATATCCATTTAATTATTTGATATCGATAAAATATACGCCAACCGGTAAGGCCTATACCTTTGGTTGTGATGAAGCAGACATCGAAGAAGGACACTTTGTGGTCCTAGAAACAGCGCAAGGTCTTGAACTTGGTGAAGTTGTCAAAGGCTCATGGAGCATCGAAGAATACAGCGGCAACTTGGAAATCAAGCCGATCGTTAGAAAAGCTACTTTAGAAGATCGTGTAGCCCACGAAGAAAATATCGAACTAGCTAAAGAAGCTTTACGTTATTGTCAAAAACAAGTCGAAGAACTAGGTTTGCAGATGAATCTCATCAGTGCGCAATATACTTTGGATCGTCGGAAGATCTTGATCATTTATCTTGCGGATGAACGCGTCGATTTCAGAGAATTGCTAAAACGCTTAGCAGCTCAGCTACATTGCAGGATCGAACTAAAACAGATCGGAGATCGCGATAAAGCAAAGCTGGTCGGTGGGATGGGCAGCTGCGGTAGAGAAATCTGCTGCCATAATTTCTTAAATACTTTTGAGGTCGTAGGTATCAGCATGGCCAAAAACCAGCTGTTAAGCTTAAATGCCGCCAAATTAAGCGGACAATGCGGCAAGCTGATGTGCTGCTTGCGCTTTGAAGATGAAGTATATAAAGAAATGATTGCCGGTTTGCCAAAGATGAATTCACAAGTTGAATATGCCGGCAAGATCTATCGTTTGACCGGCTTAAATCTATTAAATGACTATGTCAAATTAGAAAATAAAGAAGAAGTAGTAAATATTTCGCTAAAACAATTAAGAGAAGAAGTAGTACCTCACAAAGTAGAACCACCAAAGAAGAAAGCAAAGAACACCAATAATGGATAGACAAAAAAGTTTTGAAAATACCCAGCCAACCCTATATCTGGTACCAACACCGATCGGCAATCTGCAAGAAATGACGCCTCGAGCCATTACGATCCTAAAAAGCGTCGCATATATCGCTTGCGAAGATACCAGGACTTCTCGTCCTTTGCTGCAGCACTTTGGCATCGATACCAAAACGCTGGCATATCATAATTTCAATGAGGAACAATCCTGCAAAGGAATCATCAAATTATTGGAAGAAGGACATGATGTAGCTTTGATCAGTGATGCTGGCTATCCTTTGGTTTCTGATCCTGGTCAGGTATTGGTCAATGAGGTCAGCAAGCTTGGTTATAATGTCGTACCTATATCTGGGTGCAACGCCATGCTCAATGCATTGGTAGCATCAGGACTGATCGTTCAGCCTTTTGTATTTATCGGTTTTTTAGATAGCAATACGACCCAAAGAGAAAAAACGCTCATGGAATATAAAGATCTACCGATGACGATGATCTTTTATGAAGCTCCGCATCGGATCAACAAAACTTTAGCCAGCATGCTGAAGATCTTAGGCGATCGTCGCTGCTGCCTGGCTAGAGAGCTAACTAAAAAACATGAAGAGTTCATTCGCGGCCAACTTAGTGAACTATGTACGCTAGAAGGCTTGAAAGGTGAGATGGTCATCGTGGTCGAAGGTCAGCAAAAGATCAAGGAAATAAATGATGAAGATATCATCGAAGCCTTGCAGCAACAATTAGCTATTGGCCTAAGCAAAAAAGACGCTATCAAGCTTGTCAGCAAGCAATTAAACATCAATAAGAACAAGGTGTATGATTTATCTAATGACCTATGAAACATGCTATAATGTTCAAGGTGATCATAAAAGGAAAAGAATGTTAAAAAATTAACGTTGATCGCGCTATTTGCGGTCGTATGCTTCGTTACCTTTAGTTATGCGAAGATCAATATACCGCTGCCTGCCGGTTCGATGATCTCGATCCACGTTGCAAATGCAGTAGTCGTGCTTTGTGCGCTATTGTTAGATGGTCGATCAGGCGGCTTAGCAGGAGCCATTGGCTTAAGCATCGCAGATATCTTGGATCCCGTATATTTCATCAGCGCTCCTAAGACTTTTTTCTTAAAGTTTTGCATTGGCTTGATCGCTGGCACGCTTGCACATCGTTATTTTCATCTAAAAGAGCTAAAAGATACCAAAAAGATCAGCAAGGCCTGCATCGTCAGCGCTGCTATTGCTTTAGCTTTTAACGTGATCGCCAGTCCGCTGATCGGATATGTCTTTGATCGTTTTATCTTAGGAATAACTGATGTCAGTGCTAATTTGATCTTGGCATGGAGCAGCGGCGTTACACTGTTTAATGCTGTCGTATGTGTTTTTGTAGCATGGGGCTTATATATGCTGCTATATAAAAGCTTTAAACGTTATACCAAAGATCTTTATCAATAAAGCCAAGTAATTTGGCTCTTTTATTTAGGAGGAACAATGAATAAAACCAAAGGATTTTTAATGGAATTCAAACAATTTATATCAAAAGGAAGCGTAATCGATCTAGCCGTTGGTGTCATTATCGGTAGTTCTTTCACGACGATCGTAAACTCACTGGTCAATGATATCATCATGCCTATTACCGGATGGTTATTTGGGGGCATCGACTTCACTAGTTTACGTTATGTCGTCAAGCCAGCAGCACCTAATATGGCCGAAGCTTCGATCAATTATGGTAATTTTATCCAAAATGTCGTTAATTTTGTGCTGGTAGCTTTTGTTATCTTCTGTATGGTCAAAGCTATCAACCATTTCCGTAAAAAAGAAGAAGATAATAAAGCTAAAGCTAAACCATCTGCAGAGGTTGAATTATTAACAGAAATCAGAGATGCTTTAATAAAGAAGGAAAAATAATGCATATTTTAGGACTCGATCATTTGGTTATAACAACAGAGAACTTAGAAAATTGCTTAGCATTTTATGTTGATATTTTGAATATGCAATTAGACATTAAAAATAATCGTTATAGTCTTTATTTTGGAAAACAAAAAATTAGTATTCATCGCAAAAAAGCGGAATTTCTTCCGGCTGCTAAAAACGTTACTTATGGAAGTTTAGATTTGTGTTTTTATGTCGAAGAAGAAATTGATAAGATATATAAAGAAATCAAAGAAAAAGGATGGGAAATTGAGCTAGGTCCAATAGAGCGTAATGGAGCTCAAGGAATGATGAAAAGTATTTATTTACGTGATCCAGATGGTAATTTGATCGAAATATGCTCATATAAAAAAGGCTCTTAAATTATTTGTGGGGATAGCTATAATTAATAGTGTGAAAAAGCAGGAAATAAATCATTTTCATAGCAATGGTTTGTTTCCTGTTTTTATAATAGATGAGCGATTAGAAAATATTAGTAACTTATAAGCGATAAATTGAAAAAAGAACGAGGGTATTTCTTGCGTGATGATATTTTGCAGCGCAAAGAACATAATAAGTATCAGGAACATTTGTAGGCGTATTACTAACTGGAACTATGTTTATGATGATACGACCTTTTCATTTTTATAAGATTCAGTATAGTACTATCACATGGGTTAAGATTTTATATTTCAATAATATATGATCTATTTGATTTAAAAAGACCTCTTTTTGATTGCTGAAAAATAATCGTCCATACATAGAAATATTTTATCATTTGTAAAAAAGCTATGAGCGATAGAAGACACTTTTACCATTTATCATCATGTCCCCAACCCTAAAAAGTGTAATTATTCTTGATCGATCAACTTTTTAGATTATTTTATAGCTTATTATTTGGCCGAATGAGAAGTATACAAATCATCCTATTTGAAATAGAATAAAATAGAAAGTAATGAGGGGACCATGGAAATTACAGCACTAGAAATCTTATTTTGTAAGAAAATACACAAAGACATCGATGATACCCAAAGCTTAGCGGAAAAGATCAATGTCAACAAGTCATTATTATATGATGTAGAAGCAGGAAGAAGATCGATGTCGATATCTTTGTTTAATAAGATAACCAAATACTACGGTATAACTTATGATCATGATGAAAGCTTATATAAGGAAGCATATGATATATTGATCAAATTGTTTCAATTGCTTATTTCATATCAACCAGATGAATTGTATAAGTTATATGATAGCTATAAAGCCAAACAAACCATTTATGAAAATTCTAAAGCTTTTGTGTTTGTAGATTTGATCAATGCGATCTATTATCTAAAAAAATATGAATATGATGAAGTAAAGCATTGTTTAAATAATTGCAAAGACTATTTAGAAATTTATGATAATAATATCATTTATCTTTATGCCATGATTTGGATTTTTAGAAAGAAAATTTATCAAGAATTAACTGAAATTAAAAACTTCATTATGCCTATCTATAAAGATAATAGCATAGTTGATCTGAATCCATACATAGAGGCAATGTTATACTTCCAATTAGCTAGAATAACACAAGTAAGTGGTAATATAATTGAAGCTTTAAAATATTATGATAAGTCAATACAGTGTTATTATAAGTTAAATTTGCATCAGCGAGTTATACAAAATGAAATCCAAAAAGCTGATTGCTATTCTATTTTGAAACAATATTCTTTAGCGGAAAAGTTATATCTTGATGTTTATGAAGAATCGTTAAAGCATAATTATAAATTTCGGCTGATGCCTTGTTGTGATAACCTAGCATTTTTATATTTTGTACAACAGGATTATGACAATACGCTGAAGTTTATTGAGCAAGCAAGAAAATATGGTTCAACTTTTCCAGATTTAAATTATTATGAAGCATATATTATTTATCAAAGAGAAAGTAAATTAATAGCGAGAAGAAAGATAAAAAAACTTATAGAAACAGAAAAAGATGTAAGAATAATACATACATTGAAATTTATACAAGCAATGTTAAATGAAAATGATAAAAATATCGAGAAATATTTTGCATATTGTGTAGAAGATTATCAAAAGATCAATGCACAATTAGATTTGGAATTAATATATAAAATGGCAATTTCATATTATAAAATACATGATAAGAACAGAGCATATGAATTAATGGAAACGATATTATGATCACATATCAATAGGTGAAACAAATGGAAATTACAGCACTAGAAATATTATTTTGTAAGAAAATACACAAAGACATCGATGATACCCAAAGCTTAGCAGAAAAGATCAATGTCAACAAGTCATTATTATATGATGTAGAAGCAGGAAGAAGATCGATGTCGATATCTTTGTTTAATAAGATAACCAAATATTATGGCATAACTTATGATCATGATGAAAGTTTGTATGATGAAGCATATGATACATTGATCAAATTGTTTCAATTATATATTTCATATCAGCCGGATGAATTATATAAGCTATATGATAGTTATAAAGCTAAACAAACCATCTACGAAAATTCTAAGGCCTTTATATTTGTGGATTTGATCAATGCCCTCTATTATCTAAAAAAATATGAATATGATGAAGTAAAGCATTGTTTAAATAATTGCAAAGACTATTTAGAAATTTATGATAACAATATCATTTATCTTTATGCAATGATTTGGATTTTTATAAGAAAAATGGATACAGATTTAAAAGAAATTAAGTCGTTTATTTATCCAATATGTAATAAATATTCACTATTAAATTTAGATGATCATATCTTAGGTGTTACATACTATCAAATAGGAAGAATAAAAGAGGCTAGTAATGATATATTTGAATCATTAGAATACTATGAAAAATCTCTGCAATGTTTTTATAAATTAAATATTTATCAACGAGTTATACAAGTTGAAATCCAAAAAGCTAATTGCTACTTTTATTTAAAGCAATATAAATTAGCCGAGAAAACATATTTAAAACTTTATTATGAATCAATAAGACACGGATATATTACAAGAGCAAAGTATTGCTGTGGTAATTTAGCATTTATATATTTTATTCAAGAAGACTACAAAAATACTATGAAATATGTAGAACTGGCGCGTAACCATGGTGGAAATTTTCCAGATTTAAATTATTATGAAGCATATATTATTTATCAAACGGAAAGCAAATTAATAGCGAGAAAAAAGATAAAAAAACTTATTGAAACAGAAAAAGATGTAAGAGTAGTACATACATTAAAATTTATACAAGCAATGTTGAATGAAAATGACAAAAATATCGAGAAGTATTTTGCATATTGTTTAGAAGATAATCAAAAAATCAATGCACAATTAGATTTGGAATTAATATACAAAATGGGAATACGATATTATAAAAACCGCGACATGCAAATGTCATGTAAATTAATGAGTGAATATATAGATAAATGTAAATAAAAACTCGTTGGTTGTTAAAGATGCTTCAATATTCACAACGTTTTGGATTGCAATATTACTATTTGGTCAATTATCCATATATACAATCAAAATAATTTTTAATACAATATGATTATAGTTTAAGGGGGATAATTATAATGAAAAAAATATTAAGTATTATTTGTGTTATTTTGTTATGTTGTGTAGTTAATGTTCATGCCAGTGATGAAGATCCAGTTGCTGCATGTGAAGCACAGTCAGATGAAATGAAAGTATGCGTTGTTAATGAAAATGGGGAATGTGAATGTAACGACATCATTGATCAATATGTAATAAATGGGCAAAATCCTGGTGAATAAAAGTGGATATTACAAAATTAGAAACCATATTTTGTATTAAAGCTCGTCAAGGTGTTGATGGAGTCAATAGCCTTGCCAAAAAGATTGGTATCGATAAGTCATTGATATATGATGTGGAATCCGGTAGACGAGCGATGTCAGTATTTTTATTTGATAAAATTACCAGACACTATGGCATCACTTATGATCATGATGAAAGCTTATATAAGGAAGCATATGATATATTGATCAAAATGTTTCAATTATATATTTCTTATCAGCCAGATGAATTATATAAGTTATATGATAATTATAAAACTAAACAAAGCGTCTATGAAAATTCTAAAGCCTTTGTATTTGTAGATTTGATCAATGCCATTTATTATCTAAAAAAATATGAATATGCCAAAGTAAAGCATTGTTTAAATGATTGCAAAGACTATTTAGAAATTTATGATAATAATATCATTTATCTTTATGCCATGATTTGGATTTTTACAAAAGATATCTATCAAGATTTCAAAGAAATACAAAATTTATTACTACCAATTTACAAAAGCAAATCATTTATAGGATTAGATCCATATATAAAAGCTATGTTATATTTTCAAATAGGCAGGATTACGGAATATAGTGGTAACGTAATTGAAGCATTACAATACTACGATAAATCAATGATGTGTTATTATAAATTAAATGTGCATCAACGAGTCGTACAAAATGAGATTCAAAAAGCTAATTGTTATTTTACTTTAAAACAATATTCTTTGGCAGAAAAGCTATATCTTGACGTTTATGAAGAATCATTAAAATATAATTATAAATTTCGGCTGATGCCTTGTTGTGATAATCTAGCGTTTTTATATTTTGTACAACAGGATTATGACAATACGCTGAAGTTTATTGAACTAGCAAGAAAACATGGTTCAACATTTCCAGATTTAAATTATTATGAAGCATATATATTTTATAAAACAAAATCAAAACAAATTGCTAGACATAAAATAAAAAAATTCATTGAAATAGAAACGGATGTTAGAGTGAAGCATACGTTAAAATTAATGCATTCGATGTTGAATGAAAACGAGAAAAATATTCAAAAGTATTTTGCATATTGCGAAGCTGATAATGAAGCAATTAATGCTAATTTAGATTTACAAATTTTATATAAGATGTTGATAGATTATTATGAACAGCATAATTCAGACCGTGCGACGAATATAATGCGAAAATATATAAAAAAATTTTAAAAAAAATGAACGAAGTTTTATTTTATTGGTTGTATTATGACTAAATAAGAGGTAGTAAAATCAAGTTGTTGATTATAAACTATTATTTTGGGAGCTATACAATAAAATTATGGTGCTTTGGCAATTTGATGACAAATATTTAGAAATAAGGATCAAGATGTTAAAAGCGATATTATAACGCGATAGATAAGTAATAATTTTTATAGGGTATCATAGCAGAAGAAATGATGGAAGAAATCATTCTTCTGCTATTTATTTTGTTTAAGTAGATAATGTAATGAAAGTGAAATAATAAACATGGTTTAATTATGACCAAAATATATATTGTTGTTAAATTACATATTTGATAATGTTATTAAAAATAATTAAGATAATCATTTTGATTAAAAAGGTAACTATTATGCAAAGGATAAATGGAAGCATGAAAAAGATCTTAGTAGCGTTATTAGTGCTGATGGCATTGAGCTGATGTCAAGAAAAGGCAAATGAACAAGAACCAGTCGTAAATAGTAATAATGAAGATATCGTATTACATTCAGAAGATCTAAATGCAGAAACTAGTGGAGCTGAGATGGTTGATGTAGATCTAGAAATGTTGACATCAGAGATCAAGGAAACCGTAGGAGATGTCAAAGTAGAATATGAAGTCATGGAAGATGGCTATACTAAAATGGTTGTTAAGGATAATGATGATCGAGAGATCATGATGGCAAAATTTATATCTCAATTACCTAAAGACATGAGCTTTCATGCATCAGGATCATTTTATGACGGTGAATATACTATATTGTTGAATTATGGCGTACCTAGTCCGATTGAAGGAAACGAAGAACAAAGAGCGTTAGCTTATTCTTATACAATTACGGAACTATTAGATATGTGTGAAGGAAATTCGGGAACGGTATATCAAACTGAAACATATTGTGCGATTGGTGGTCCAGGTAACTATGATATCTCCGTAGAAGGAGTTAAGGTAATGGATGAATTTATTAAAAATACCGAATTAGTGAAATTTGAATAAAATAATTTTATGATCTGTAAATCAGGTAATATATTTGGTCAAATAAAATGTGTTATAAAATTACCTAAAAAAAGATTGATTTATTTCTGTTCGTAAAAAACTAGATGTTATTAAGTAATAAATAAAGTTAATATGATTAATGATACTGATAGATGTTAAAAAATCACCAAAATAAGAATTGAATTTGTTAAAAACCGCTTTTTTGTATAAATGTAAAGTAAATAATAAATTGTGAATATGTTATCATACATTGACCTATTTCAATATTTGCAAATACCGTGATATTTGTTATGATTCAATTACCAAATTAAATAGCTATTAATTTTGGATAATAGTAAATCTAATATTATTTAGATTGGAAAGGAAAAATAATGAAAAAAATCATAAAAGTTATCATCAGCGTATTGATGATGAGCGTATTTGCGCTACCTGCTTTTGCAGCTACGAATGATACAAACTATTACATTGAAAATATAACGATTAAAGCTTTTCAAGAATGGAATGAGGCAGCAGTATATGATATGTGTTATGGTCCATATTTATTTGTAAGGTTATATAATACAGGCAATGTTGTTGATACTGTAGAGTTTAAAGGTATGGCAGATGGAGTTACCGTTACGAATGTAGGAACAGCAGTAGAAGGAGCTTCAACGAATACAAGAGTTAATTTTATTGATGGTATGGATGATGTTGGAAGATGGTTGACGGGTATTAATTTTAGAAGCGCTAACTGGAATCTTGGTCAGTATTCGATAAATG
>CASGCC010000019.1 GCA_949299585.1 uncultured Bacillota bacterium
CAAAAGAAAAGGAAGATACTTAGATATCTTCCTGCTGAAAAATTATTTCTAGATGAATTAGCTAAACTTAGTGTAACTGAAAATACGATTTTCTATAAATATTAGTTCCTAGTTTCTCTTATTTCCAGTTTCTGCTTGCAATTCGGGATTTTTTTATTTTCATTTCATTCTTAAAAAATTTCAGTTTTTTCTTTATTTAGTCATTTGCTTTATAGTTAATATTATTTTCAAAATTCGTTAGATAGTGTATAATATATTGGTTAGTTGAAGATGTACCCAAGAGGCTGAAGGGGTTGGCTTGGAAAGCTAATAGGTCAGTAACATGGCGCGAGGGTTCAAATCCCTCCATCTTCGCCATACATGGAGTGGTATCGAAGTGGTCATAACGAGAACGACTCGAAATCGTTTGATCGAGCAAAATCGGTCCGTGGGTTCGAATCCCACCCACTCCGCCATAAAAAAAACCAGCTTATATGTTACCAAACATATAAGCTTTTTTATATCTTGCCGTTTTGTCCTAATAAAAAAAGAAGGCACATAAGGCCTTCTAGCGAAACTATTTAATGATTTCAGTGATGTTACCAGAACCAACAGTTCTACCACCTTCACGGATAGAGAACTTAGTACCTTGTTCGATAGCGATTGGGCAGATCAATTCTACGGTCATTTCAACGTTATCACCAGGCATTACCATGTCAGTTCCTTCAGGTAATGTAATAACACCAGTTACGTCTGTAGTACGGAAGTAGAATTGAGGACGATAGTTACTTACGAATGGAGTATGACGTCCACCTTCTTCTTTAGTTAAAACGTAAACTTGTGCTTTGAAGTTTGTATGAGGAGTAACTGTACCAGGTTTAGCTAATACTTGTCCACGTTCAACTTCATCACGGTTAACACCACGTAATAATGCACCGATGTTATCTCCAGCTACAGCGAAGTCTAACAATTTACGGAACATTTCGATACCAGTAACAACTGTTTTCTTAGTATCGCGGATACCAACGATTTCAACTTCTTCGTTTAATTTCAATTGACCACGTTCAACACGTCCAGTAGCAACGGTACCACGTCCAGTGATCGTGAATACGTCTTCAACAGCCATCAAGAATGGTTTGTCTAATTCATGAGTTGGAGTTGGGATCCAAGTATCAACAGCATCCATCAATTCATCAATTTTTGATTCCCAAGCTGCATCGCCTTCCAAAGCTTTTAATGCAGAACCACGGATGATTGGAGTTTCATCACCGTCGAATCCATATTCATTCAACAATTCACGAACTTCCATTTCAACTAGGTCGATCAATTCTTCATCGTCAACCATGTCGCATTTATTTAAGAATACTACCATCTTAGGAACACCTACCTGACGAGCAAGCAAGATGTGTTCACGAGTTTGAGGCAT
Source organism: uncultured Bacillota bacterium (assembly GCA_949299585.1). Classification (GTDB taxonomy): domain Bacteria; phylum Bacillota_I; class Bacilli_A; order Erysipelotrichales; family Erysipelotrichaceae; genus JALEVB01. The sequence continues at coordinate 1,406 of CASGCC010000019.1, forward strand.
TGGTCCATCAGTAGCAGCAACTACTAGGATAGCACCATCCATCTGAGCAGCACCAGTGATCATGTTCTTGATATAGTCAGCATGTCCTGGGCAGTCAACGTGTGCATAGTGACGTTTGCCAGTTTTGTACTCAACGTGAGCAGTATTGATAGTAATACCACGTTCTTTTTCTTCTGGAGCACCATCGATTTGGTCGTAAGCTTTAGCTTCTGCCAAACCAGATTTTGCTAAGTGATTTGTGATAGCAGCTGTTAAAGTTGTTTTACCATGGTCAACGTGTCCGATTGTACCAATATTAACATGCTCTAACGATCTGTCAAATTTTTCCTTTGCCATTTTGCAAATTCCTCCTATTTTTATTTTTCCATAATCATTTTAAGCTAAACACCAAGATAATGCAACATTATTCTTTAGTATTTTTCTTTGCAATTTCTTCAGCAATGCTCTTAGGAACTTCTGAATAATGATCCATCTGCATTACATAGTTACCACGACCTTGAGTGAAAGATCTTAGGTCCGTAGAATAACCGAACATTTCCGATAATGGAACGAATGCTTTTACTTTAATTGCATTTCCAACTTCTTCTTGTTCACGGATCTGTCCACGACGTTTGGTGATATCACCCATAACTGATCCTAAATATTCACTTGGCGCTGTAACATCAACTGCCATGATTGGTTCTAGCAATACTGGCTTACATTTTTTAGCAGCTTCTTTTAGCGCTAAGCTAGCAGCTACCTTATAAGCCATTTCTGATGAGTCTACATCATGGTAAGATCCATCAAATAATGTAGCTTTGATATCAACTACTGGATATCCGCATACCAAACCATTGTTCAATGCAGCTTCTAAGCCATCTTGAGTAGGCTTGATATATTCTCTTGGTACGGTTCCTCCAACGATCGCATCAACGAATTCGAAACCTTTACCTTCTTCATTTGGTTCAAACTTGATCCAAACGTGACCATATTGACCACGACCACCTGATTGTCTAACGAATTTACCTTCACATTCAGCTGCTTGTCTGATCGTTTCACGATATGCAACCTGTGGGGCACCTACGTTAGCTTCAACCTTGAATTCACGGCGCAATCTATCGATGATGATATCTAGGTGAAGCTCACCCATACCAGCAATGATGGTTTGTCCTGTTTCTTCATCGGTATATGTCTTGAAAGTTGGGTCTTCTTCAGCTAATTTTGCTAAAGCTAAGCCCATCTTATCACTATCAGCTTTGGTTTTTGGTTCTACTGACATCTGGATAACTGGTTCAGGGAAGACCATTGATTCTAGGATAATTGGTGCTTTTTCTTCACACAATGTATCTCCGGTCGTTGTTCCCTTCAAACCTACAGCCGCAGCGATATCACCTGAATATACTTCAGTGATCTCTGCACGATGGTTTGCATGCATCTGCACCAAACGACCAAATCTTTCACGAATGTTCTTAGTTGCATTTAGTACGTAGCTTCCTGATGTAGCAGTACCAGAATATACACGGAAATATGTCAACTTACCAACAAATGGGTCTGTCATTACTTTAAATGCTAATGCTGCAAATGGTTCAGAATCATCGGCATGTCTAGCTTCTTCCGTACCATCTTCTAAATGTCCCATGATTGCAGGTACATCTAATGGTGATGGCAGATAATCGATAACTGCATCCAACATTAATTGGACACCTTTGTTCTTATATGCTGAACCGCACAATACAGGGAAGAATTCTGAAGCACAAACACCTTTACGGATCGCAGCCTTGATTTCTTCAACTGTTGGTTCTTCACCTTCAAGTACCTTCATCATCAGATCATCATCATAATCAGCAACCATTTCAACTAATTTAGTTCTCAATGCTTCAACTTCTTCAACAAATTCAGGACTAATAGGTTCAGTTGTAACATCCTTACCAAGATCATCCTTATACATATGTTGTTCACGTTTGATGATATCGATGATACCGCGGAAAGTATTTTCAACACCGATCGGATATTGAATAGCCGCAGCTTTAGCACCTAAACGATGACCAATTGAATTTACGCTCATCATGAAATCAGCACCTGTAGCGTCCATCTTATTACAGAAAACGATACGAGGAACTTTATAAGTAGTAGCCTGACGCCATACAGTTTCAGTTTGAGGTTCTACCCCTGCTTTAGCATCCAAAACTGTTACCGCGCCATCCAATACACGCAATGAACGTTCAACTTCTACCGTGAAGTCTACGTGCCCTGGTGTATCGATGATATTTACACGGTATCCCTTCCAGGTTGCGGTAGTAGCAGCAGAAGTGATAGTGATACCACGTTCTTGCTCTTGCGCCATCCAGTCCATCTGGCTAGCACCATCATGCGTTTCCCCAATCTTATGGGTCTTACCAGTGTAATAAAGGATACGCTCTGTCGTTGTGGTCTTACCAGCATCGATGTGAGCCATGATTCCTATATTACGAGTGTGAAATAAATCAAACTCTCTTGCCATATATCTCCCCTTCTATTACCAGCGGTAATGAGCAAATGCTTTATTAGCTTCTGCCATCTTATGCGTATCGTCTTTCTTCTTAACTGAAGCACCAGTACCGTTAGCAGCATCGATGATCTCTGCAGCCAATCTTTGTTCCATCGTTTTTTCATGACGAAGTCTTGAATAGTTAACGATCCATCTCAAGCCTAAGGTCAATCTTCTTTCAGCAGAAACTTCGATTGGTACTTGGTAGTTTGCACCACCTACACGTCTTACCTTTAGTTCAAGCAAAGGCATAACGTTTCCTAATGCTTTTTCAAATACTTCCATTGGTGCTTGACCTGTTTTTTCTTCAACAATGTCAAAAGCGTTGTATAAAATACTTTGTGCTACACCCTTTTTACCATCTAACATGATCTTGTTGATCAATTTAGTAACTAACTTAGAGTTGTAAATAGGATCAGCAACTACATCTCTTTTTGCAATATAACCTTTTCTTGGCATTTCAATTTCCTCCTATCCTATTTACCGCCCTTTGGCCTTTTAGCACCGTATAATGATCTAGATTGCTTACGATCATTAACACCAGCACAGTCTAATGTACCTCTTAAGATGTGGTAACGAACACCTGGAAGGTCCTTAACACGTCCGCCACGGATCATAACAACGCTATGTTCTTGCAAGTTATGACCGATACCTGGGATATAAGCGGTAACTTCCATACCGTTTGATAATCTAACACGGGCATATTTTCTTAATGCAGAGTTAGGTTTCTTAGGGGTCATGGTACCTACACGGGTACAAACGCCTCTTTTTTGTGGACTGCTTAAATTAGTTGGTTTGCTGCGTAATGAGTTGAAACCTCTATTTAAAGCAGGTGATTTTGATTTCCATACTTTGTTAGTACGACCTTTGCGCACCAATTGATTTATTGTTGGCATTTCATAATCTCCTTTCGCCTTAATACATGCACACACTACCAAGTGTGCCAAACACTAGCATAATATAAAGCTTTCCATAAGAAAGCTCTAATTTCACTAAGCCATAATAATTTATCACATTATCAAGATGGCTGTCAATGTTTTTTTATCAACATCAGCTTATTTTTCATTTAATACGCTATTAGCTAAGCTAACGATGATCCCCGCAAGGATCGTAGCACCAAAGGAAGCGATATAAGCACCATCAACAAACATGAAGGTAAGTTGCAACACGATAGCATTGATCACCAGCGAAAACAAGCCAAAGGTCAAAAAAGTAACCGGAAAGCATAAAAATTTAAGCACAGGTTTTACTGTCGCATTCAAGATCGTCAGCACCAAGGCCATGACCAAGATCGTCACATAAGAATCGATCCTTACCCACGGAAACAATTGATTGATCAAAAATAATGCTAAAAAGTTTACTACTAAGCTCTTCATCCTATCTCCTTAACTGATCAGCAAAGTTTTTAGCATAGCTTTCCACTTGCTGCATCTTATCTTCATTAGGTTTGAAACAGATCTTCAAGCCTTCATCTGCGATCTTCATCCGTTGCTGTTTTAACCTTGTCAAGATATTGCCCACAGCTTCCCCGCTCCAGCCGTAGCTGCCAAAAGCCGAAACCAGCTTTTGACCATGATAACCAGCAATGATGCTATTCATTACGTTATAGATTGGCGGTAAAGCATCGTTTAACAAGGTTGGGCAACCGTACATGATGCCATCTGCCTCGATCATTCGCGATATGACCATCGCATTATCGCATTCGACCAGATCATAGATCTCACAATTGATATCGTCTTTTTCTAATACTTCTTGGATCTTTTGAGCCATCATTTTGGTATATCCATAAGCTGAGACGTAGGGGATTACGACCAACTTATGTTCTTTGACCTTTGGCGATGCAAATTTGACATAGCGATCGATATGATCCGCACAATCTTTATCAATGATAGGTCCATGCCCTGGAGCTATCATCTTTATCTCATCCCGCAAAGGCTGCAATTTTTCCATGGCTTTTAAAACAAAAGGTTTAAATGGCCCCATGATCATCGTCGTATAGTATTCGAAAGCTTCTTCATATGCAGCAACATCTGTTACTTTTGAAAGCAATACCTTGTCAAAAGCGTAATGAGCCCCAAAAGAATCACAGCTAACCAAGATATTTAATTCTTCGATATAGGTATACATCGTATCTGGCCAATGCAAATTAGGTACGCTGATAAAACGCAAGGTATATTGTCCGATCTTCATTGATTCGCCATCTTTGACAACGACACCCGTAAAATCACGATTAACGATCTCGCGCAGATATTTTTGCGCAATCATGCTTGAAATTATCTTGATGTTAGGATTTAGATCAAGCAAGCGCTCGATAGAACCCGAATGATCAGGTTCGGTATGATCGACCACGATATAAGCGATATCTTCTATCTTGCCCATTTCCGTGATCTTAGCAATGAATTCATCAAAAAATTGTTCTTTTACGCTTTCAAATAATACTAGCCCCTCACTGGTCTTCAAGCAATATGCATTATAAGTTGTTCCATATTTGGTTTCCATGATGATATCAAATACACGTAGCTGTTCATCAATGATGCCCAGCCAGCTAAAATCATTAGTTAAATTCAAACAATTCATTTTACTTTCCTTCTTTCCCAACTATTATAATCAAACTTCTATTTATGTGCATCCTTTTTAATCGCAAATATCAGATGTCCTAGTATAAACAACAACAAGATGCCCACGCAGAACCAGTTAAAAAGCTGGGTGATCACCGGCATGGTCGTAGCCTTAAAGCTGATATCATATGCGGTAACTTCCTTGTTCATCGGAACCTTACCAATGATTTCCTCACCTAACTTTAAGATAACTTCCGCCTGAATGGTCTGAGGATCATCTTCATCATGAACGGATATTTCAGTGGTCAGTAGTTCCTCGCTGGTATCTGAAGGTAACAGAACGTTAAAATTTACATCAACGCTGAAATTGACCGTAGCCCATAGCTTCCCGTTTTTAGTGATCTCTACGGTCTTGGTGCCGATCTTATCTTGACCAAGAACAACGGTCTTATAATTATCAAAACCATATTCTAAAAGCTTACGGGTATCGCTGTAACGCAGATCGCCGCTGCTTTCTTTTAAAACGACCGCAATAAGTTCCATGTTATTTTTTGTAGCATAAGTTACCATAGTATAACCTGCCGCTTCGGTATATCCTGTTTTCCCGCCAACAGCATGCTCATAATAATTTTTGCCTTCGATCAGCATCTGGTTGCCATTGGCAAAATATCTTACCTCTGGTTGCTTATTGGTTGGCTGAGCTTCATAGGTTGGAGTACCAAAAATTTCTAAAAAGGTCTTGTTTTTGATGCATTGCCGCGTGATCATGGCCATATCCGCTGCCGTCACATAATGGTTTTCTTGCGGCAAACCATGCGGATTAGCAAAATGTGAATTAGTAATGCCCCAATCAGCAAGCGTTGCATTCATCAAATTTACAAATTCATCGATCGAGCCGCTAACGGCTTCAGCTAAGACGCAAGCCGCATCATTGGCGCTTTGCAGCAATGTCGCATACAAAAGATCACGCACGCTGATTTCTTCGCCCACATCTAAAAAGATATGGCTGCTTGCGCGGTCAAAACCATATATGGCCGTATCGGTACAAGTTATCATGGTATCAAGATCTAAGTTTTCACAAGCCAGATACCCGGTCAAGATCTTGGTGATGCTCGCTGGTTCAAATGTCTGATAAGCGTTTTTTTCATATAAGATCATTCCGCTTTTAGCATCGATTAAAACCGCACCAGGAGCATCCAAAGCCAAAAAATCATAATAGGCTTCTGCTGTTTCTGTTGGTGGCGTAGAAGTGGCTTCGGGCGTTTCTTCCGCTTTTGCCATCAAAAAGCTGCTAAGGATCATCAAGATACATATCAATATAATAATTACTTTTTTCATGTTACATATTTTAGCATAATAATCTTCATTTTACGACTCAAGCCAGAATAAAATCTTATTTCTTGCATATTATCTTTATTAAGCAAAGATCAATATCCGTCTAATATCCAAACTTTTTTTCATCATCAAACTAATCATTAAAGCTGCCAATTTTGACTAAATTTGTTAAATACAACAAAAATAAAAAAAGGATCATCGATCCTCTTTTCATCTATAAGATCTTGTAGCATTTATGATACAAATCATGGCAACACCAACATCAGCAAATATCGCTAGCCACATGTTTACAAAACCAAATAAGCCTAATAATAACACAAACAACTTGATCCCAATGGCAAATATGATGTTTTGCTTCGCAATAAATAAACATTTTCGCGCTTTTTGACTTGCCGTGATCACTTTGCCAAGATCATCATCCATGATAACCACATCACTAGCTTCGATGGCCGCATCACTGCCAAGAGCTCCCATGGCAAAACCAACATTTGCTACGGCAAGTACCGGAGCATCATTGATGCCATCCCCAACAAAGGCCGTGATCTTTTCTTGGCTTAGCTCTTTTACGATCTTAACCTTATCAGCTGGCAAGCATTGCCCAATTGCTTTATCAACAGCTAGTTTATGCGCAACCTCCTGAACATTTTTATCAACATCACCGCTAACCATCATCGTTAAGATATTTGCCGCTTTTAGCTGTTTTATCGTCTGTTGGCTGTTTTCCTTTAATTGATCTTTGATGATCAAAGCACAGATAAATTTATCATCTAGCCCCACATAAACGATCGTTCCGCTATCAGCAACGTTCGGATGATCGATGCTAAAGCGTTTCATCAACCGCTCATTACCAACAATTATCTTGCCGCATACGCTTTGAACCGTTAGCCCTTCACCTGCTAATTCTTCAACCTTGCTTACCTTTTTCTTATCGACTTGTTGACCATAGTAAGCTATGATGCTTTGAGCGATCGGATGCGTGCTATAACTTTCAGCCAACGCTGCTAATTCCACGCCTTTTTCATCGCCGATAACTTTTGCAACATAAAACTTTCCGGTCGTTAATGTTCCGGTCTTATCAAATACCACCGCCTGCAGATTAGCTAACTGTTCAAGGATATTGCTGCCTTTGATCAATATTCCTCGCTTGCTAAGGCCACCAATGCTGCTAAAAAAGCCTAGCGGTACGCTAATAACCAATGCGCAAGGACATGACATGACCAAAAAGGCACAAGCTCTTTGGATCGCATCGTTCAATGTAATGATCTTTAACAATGGCAACAACACCACGATCCCTAAGGCCATGAAAACCACGATAGGGGTATATACCTTGGCAAAACGCGTAATGAAACGTTCGGTCTTAGCTTTTGTGGCTCCTGCATGCTCAACAAGATCTAAGATCTTATTAACCGTGCTTTGGGCAAATGAATGGGTAACCTGCACCTTTAATGCCCCGCTGACATTTACACAACCGCTGATGATCTCATCACCAACGCTAACATCTTTGTACATCGCTTCACCAGTCAAGCTTGCCGTATCCAAAGAACTGCTACCTTCGATGATCTTACCATCTAGCGGAACCTTTTGCCCGGGCTTGATCAAAACGATATCATCGATCCTAACATCTTCACAAAACATCATTATTTCTTCGCCATCATGTAAGATCGTTGCACTATCAGCTTTGATATCCATCAGATCGCTGATCGATTTACGCGAATTGCTTATGGCCATATCTTGAAAGACCTCACCGATCTGATAAAGCAGCATGACCGCCAATGCTTCAAGATATTCTTGCAAGATGATCGCCATCACGCTAGCTAAGCTCATCAAGAAATTTTCATCAAATAGATTGCCTTTCAAGATATTCTTTAAAGCTTTAAGCAATACATCATAGCCCAGGATAATATAGCTAACCATCAGCAAATATGGCTGATATTCCCTAAAGATAAAACTTACCAACAGCACCACGATGCCGATGATGATCTTATAGATCTGTTTTTTTATCTCATCTTGAGCTTTTTTATGTTCTGCTTGCTGCAAAGCAACATGCTCTTTTTCCAAGATTGCCATGATCTGCTGATGCAAATGATAATGAGCAAATCGGCTGCAGCCATAGCTAATGGTCAGGTCTTCATAATGAAAATCATCTAACCCGGGCAATTGGGCTATTTTCTGCAAAGCCGCGCTATTGCTGATATCTGCCGCAACTTTTAGCTGATATGCCTGAGTTTGCTCGATTAGCTCATAGGTCCCGCCTTTTTTAGCAAATATCTTGTCCATTTGTTTTAAGCTGCCATCAAGATCTGGCGTACAAATATATCCGGTTTTCTGGACAAAATCTACCTGGGCCTCACTGATGCCTTCAGCTTTATTCAGCTTTTGTTCGATCAAAGATGCGCAATGACCGCAATCGATCCCCGCAAAAGTAAAATAGTATTTTTTATCTTTCACCTTCGTAATGGTTACATCCGGTTCGACATCAAGGATTGTTTGTTCAATTTCTTGGGCAATTTTATCGATATCTTCACCTTCGATTTCCAAGGTCTTGCTCATAAAGTCAAGTTCACAATTATTTATTTGGGGAATCTTCCTTACCCTATCCGCAACCTTGGCAGCGCAGTTAGCACAATCAAGACCATCTATTATCCAGCGATATTTCATAACTTTGTCCTAATACATCACTATTCAAGCAAAGATCATAATTTTCTTTTATCCCCCACTCCATGTTTGAGCAAGCCTGATGATAATTAGCCCGAATATTATCTTCTTCTTTGATCTTTATCTTTAGCAGTTCATCATCAAGCACTTGTTTATACAACGGGCTAAGCCGCGCCCGTATAAGTTTATCATCCATGTCTTCAGCATAAATCATTACCCGTAAGCAGTTATATCCCAAAGAAGCAACAAGCTGTTTATTAGCACGATCATGGATCAAGCACGGCCCTTGAGCAAGCGCTGATTTTATTGCCTGATCAAAAACATCTTTTATCTTAGGAAATTCTGGCATCATCAGCATCTGGTCTTGCGTTAATCTTTTTTGCCGCAGCTTATCTTCAAACATCGATAATTCATCCATCGATAATCTATCTTCCCCTAATTTCAGCAAGCTGATCGTATCATGATAAGCATATCCCTTTTGTTTGCAGGCAGCGATGGCGATCATTCTCCCCATGCTGCAGTATTCACTGTCCATGATGATACAATAAGGTTTTTGAAAATGTTTTTCAAAAGCCATGATACCTTTGGTATTTTCCATCGTCCTAATATCTTCTGCCATTTATATCTCTCCTTCTTTAATGCTTTTTTATGCTTATATCTTATAGACAAAAAAGGAACTTAGCGATATTTTATCCTACGATTCAAAGCCTATTGCAACATATTTTTAATTTATACCGTTATTTTTGCAACATTGTTGCGTATAATAAGATAAAAGGAGCTTAATTTATGCTAATCATTGAAAAATTACAGAAGCAAGACTCATTTACTGTTCTAGAACGCACCATCGCTGCATATTTTCAGGCAAATGCTACAAGCTTAAATCAGCAAAGCGCTCATTATATCGCGATAAAGCTATATACCGTTCCTTCAACCATTACTAGATTTTGTCAAAAGCTCGGATTCAGCGGTTATCCCGCTTTTCGCCAAGCTTTTTGGCAAGAATATACTTACTTGCAAGCAAATTATCAAAATATCGATCCTAATCGCCCCTTTGCATCAGTTGACACCGACTATCAGCTTGCCGGCAAGATGAATAGCTTATATCAAGAAATCATCCAAGATACCTACGCCCTGATCGATCATGAAACACTGGAAAGATGCATATCTTTGTTAGAGCATGTCCAAAATATTCACCTAGTTTCTCTAGGCGCATATACCCAGCTTGCGGCCGCTTTCCAAGAAAAAATGATAAAGATTGGCAAAAATGTCATGTTGCACGAGCGGATCGATATGGCATATTACCATGCATCTTCGTCCGCTAGATCCTGCTTTATCCTAATTTCCTATGCTGGTGAAAATCAAGAGATCCTTCGGCTAGCTAAACTTATCAAACAAGAACAACAAGAACTGATCATCATGACCTCCTATGGCCCTAATAGCTTATCTGCCCTCAGCAAAAACACATTATTTCTTTCAACTCGGGAACATCTAAGAAATGATCTTGGTATTTTTGGGCCATATATTTCTCTGCTATATTTGCTTGATGTCTTATATTGTGGGATATTCAAGAAAAATTATGAATATAATTTGCAGCTCAAGATAACAAAAGAAGAAAGCTATCAACGATTTCGCCATACTAATAATCCGCTCATCAAAGACTAAAAAAGACTTTCTAAGCGAAAGTCTTTTTTAATCTTTTAAGCACCAGCGGCGCATAGATCAAGACCACCAGGCCTTCTGCCACCGGATAAGCCATCCATATGCCATTTAAGCCCCAGATCTTGCTAAACAACAAGGCTAGCGGCAACAAGAAACCAATTTGCCGCAAGATCGAGATCATCATGGAACTGACACCATCGCCAAGCGATTGGAAAACCGCTGAAATAACGATCGTACAACCTGCTAAGACAAATGACAACGAAATGATCCTAAAGGCGATCGTTCCAACTTGTGTAAGTTTAGCCGTAGGATTGAAAAGGCCGATCAACAAGCCGGTAGCACCCCAGAAGATCAACATGCCGATAACCATGAAACCGATAGCGGTAAATAAATATAATTTAACCGTCTTAAAATAACGATCTTTATCCCTTGCTCCATAATTATAGCTAAGGATCGGTAAAGATCCCTGATTAAAGCCAAATACTGGCATGAAGACAAACGATTGGATCTTGAAATATAAGGTCAATGCCGTAACGGCAGTCTCTCCAAAACGCACCAAGATACCATTCAAAGCGGTAGTTGTCAAAGAACCTATGGCATTCATGATAGCTACTGGTAAACCAATTTCATAAATCGCCTTGATCCTTTCTTTAACAAAACCAAAGCCCTTGAGATTGATCTCAACCTCATGCGAGCCAATAAATAAGGCACAGCATTCGAAAACAAAGGCCAAGATTTGTCCGATGACCGTTGCGATCGCTGCACCAGAGATCCCCATGGCAGGAACAAAACCAAAACCAAAGATAAAGATCGGATCGAGGATGATATTGGTAATGGCTCCGATCAGCTGACCCACAGTAGGTATCAGCATATTCCCTGTCGATTGCAAGATACGCTCGCAAAGAATAGAAAATAACTGGCCAAAGCTAACACCCATAACGATGATCAAATACTGATATCCAAGCTCAATAGCCTGAACATCGCTAGTAAATAAGCCCAAAAAAGGACGAGCAAATAAAAAACCGGCAATAACGATCAAGACATAATGAATAAACACCAGAACAAAGCCTGTCGAAGCGGTAGCATTTGCTTCATCATAACGCTTTTCTCCCAACCTGCGCGCAACGATGGTACCAACACCGGCGCCACCACCAAGTGCAATGGAAAGCACGATCATTTGTAATGGAAAAGCGATACCGATCGCAAATAAGGTCTTTTCTCCTAATTGCGCTACATACATCGTATCAACGATATTGTACAATGCTTGGATAAGCATCGAAAATACGGCTGGTAAGCTCATGGAATATAATAGTTTGCCAACTGGCCAAGTTGCCATCTTATCTGATTTTCTAACTGTCATTTTTCCCCCTCATTGAATTTAAAAAACGTCAATAATGACGTTTTATCGTGATTGATAATATTCTTTTACTGCCTCAACGATTGCCTCATCACTAAGCTTATAAGCTTTTAACAACTCCTTATAGCTTCCTGATTGAGCAAATTCATCTTGGATACCAATACGGCGGATCTTGATCGGATACAGCTTGCATGCTACCTCACAAATAGCACTTCCCAACCCACCGATGATATTATGCTCTTCAGCAGTAATTACAAATTCATGTTGTTTTAAGATTTCCACAACGCCTTCTTCATCCAAAGGTTTGATACAGCTAACATCTATGACCGTTGGCTCCATGCCCAGTTCTTTTAAGACCGGTACAGCTTTCATGCATTCTTGAACCATCAAGCCGGTAGCAAAGATCGCTACTTTTTGTCCACGATTCAATACCTGGACTTTTCCGATCTCAAACTTGGTATTTTCGTCAAAGAAATTCTCGACTGCTGAACGTCCTAAACGCACATAGCAAGGTTTATCGTCATTAGCGACATGACGAATGATCGCTTTGGTTTCCCATTCATCGCAAGGGCAGAACACCCGCATTTCTGGGATCGCGCGCATGATCGCCATATCCTCGGTAGCCTGATGGCTTACCCCATCTTCACCTACGCTGATACCGCCATGTGATCCACAGATCTTTACGTTCATTTTAGGATAAACGATCGAATTTCTGATCTGTTCCCAACAGCGACCGGTCGCAAACATTGCAAATGAGCTTGCAAATACCGGATGTCCGCTAGCAGCAATGCCCGCTGCAACACCGATCATGTTGCCTTCTGCGATACCGATATTGAAAAAGCGTTCAGGAGCAACTTTTTTAGCCATGGCTGTTTTGGTCGACCCTGATAAATCAGCATCCAAGACAACGATCTTATCGTTTTCCTGTACTAATTTTTGTAGTTCTTCACCGTAAGCTTCTCTTGTTGCTTTTGCCATCAGTCATTAGCCTCCAATTCTTTCAACGCCTGTGCCAACTGTTCTTCATTTGGTGCCACACCATGCCAGCCAGCATTATTTTCCATAAATGATACGCCTTTGCCTTTGATGGTCTTGGCTAAGATCATCGTAGGTTGACCTTTGCAAGCTCTAGCCTTGGCAAAAGCATCTCTTATCTGTTCATAATCATGGCCATCGATATCGATCACGTTCCAGCCAAAAGCCGCAAATTTTTGATCGATCGGACATGGGTTCATGACATCCTGGATCTTACCATCGATCTGCAAACCGTTAAAATCAACGATCGCACATAAATTATCTAATTTATAATGGGCCGCGCACATCGCAGCTTCCCATACCTGACCTTCTTCGCATTCACCATCACCCAACAAAGCATAGACCCGATGTTCGTTATGATCAACCTTGTTGGCAATAGCCATACCAACAGCTGCCGAAATTCCTTGTCCCAAAGAGCCGGTCGACATATCAACCCCGGCAACCGAACGCATATTTGGATGCCCCTGCAAATTGGAATTTAACTTTCTAAAAGTCAGCAGATCTTCACGCAACAAGCCTCTTTCTGCCAAGGTCGCATATAAACAAGGTGAAGCATGACCTTTTGACAAAACAAAACGATCGCGATCACAACTATCAACATTTGACTCATCAATTTGCATTTCTTCAAAGTACAATACCGATAAAATTTCCGTCGCGCTAAGCGAGCCTCCTGGATGTCCGCTCTTAGCATTTGCTACCATTTTAACAATATTTTTGCGGATATTGTTTGCATGTTTTTCTAAGCTATTCATACTTACCTCTCTTAAATTCCTTACAATTCTATCACATAAACCCTTATTTATAAACTATAAAAATGAAAAAAGACCACTTAAGGTCTTTTTTCACAATTTATAAGGGGATATAGTTATTTTATTATTGCAGGGGAAGCAATAATTTACAAGGATCATTATCTTCCTTGTGCTATTATGATAGCAAGAAACTATATTTAAATTATGGTTAGTTTATGTAAAATTATGTGATTATTCATTCTTGCTGACAGCGATAGCCTTTGACCTGATACTTTTGCATCAGCTCATTGCCATCTTTGCTGATATCAAGCAAAGCCAAGGCCTTATCATCAAGCTGCGCAACATCGATCTGCAAATCGCTGATAACCGCATCATCTTCGAGATAAACTTCAGCTTTAACACCGACGATGCCATCATACAAAGATTGCAGCTGCTGCATATAATCGTCAACATTTTCGCTTAGATTTGCCACCACATCAAGGTGCGTTTTTTGGATCATATGTAGGCTGATCACTTCACCATCTTTTATCTCTAGCTGATTGATGATGCTGCTGGTGCCATTATCGAAAATGCATTGTCCCGCAAACTGCTGATAATCTTCATTCAAAAACGCAAAAGCTGACAGATCGATGCTGATATCTCCATATTCATATTCAGCCATCTTGTGATAGCTATGCTCTTCATCATCCACGGTATAGCTTATCGTTGCCTCTTCTTGTACGATCTTATCATCTTGGATCAGATAGCTAAACTTATTAACGATGATTTCTCCATCGTTTAAGCTCAGCAATGTTTTTATCGTTGCGGCTGGTAAACTAAAGCTCATGACCCCATCTTTAAAATGATAGTCTAAGATCTCATCATCTTTTATATCATATGGCAACATCAGCTGATATAAGCTAGCATATCCATCATAAGCATAAAGCGCGTCATCATCACTAACAAAAGCGATGCCATCCTTATAGATCAGCTTTGTCAAGACACCGCCATTGATGATATCGATCGATGATCCTTCTTCATTAGCAGCAAACTGATAATCAAAATCAAAATTGATCTCTGTATCATCGACCTTGACGGTCGAATCGATCATTACGCTTCCTTTGATGTTGCCGTTCAAGCTAGTTTGCCGTACTTGCTCATAAGCCTTATTAGCCGTACATCCTGCAAGCAGCAGCAAGACCATTAGTAGCCATAACAGTTTCTTCACGCTTCTTGTGCTCCTTCAAAGATATCAATTATCCACTTGGGATCTACGCAAGCAAAAAAAGGATCATCAAGCTTAAACATTTCAGGATATTCTGCCATCTCCTGGATCAATCCTTCATATGGCGTCATGGTCGTAATAGCTTTATCATCAAGTTCGATCTTGATCTTTAAGATATCATCGGCATATCCTTGATAATATACCCCGGTAACATCTTCAGCCTTGCCTTTGTTCTGGATATAATCGATAAAGCTATCATATTTAGCAAATTCAACGGCCCGATCATCCAAACCATCATTCAAGATCTCGATCTTTTCAATAAAGCTGCCAATATCTTTGGCCCATCTTAACACATAGCCCTTATCCAGCAGCAAGCGCAGCTGTTCTTGCGAACTCACAGGGGAACTTTTCAGATAAACCATGAATTTCTTTTCCGGATCATGATACAAGCAATCATAACAAGCCATGAAACGATAATGACATTTATCGCATTCAAAGCGGAAGATATCCCCCGCAATGACCTGGCGCTTAAGATCTTCATCATCATTGACATTTACGCTCTCATAAAATTTCAAACTTAATTCTTTTCCGCAATGCGGACATTTAAAAGTTCTGATAGTAGTTTTGCTCATAAAAAACCTCAACATTTATATTTTTCTTTATTAAGCAGCCGCACCTTGATATCTTCCAAGGTCTCTTCGATCTTGGTCATCAAGACCTTTTCCAAATCATCATCTACCTGCAAAAGTTCGCCTTCCATATCGGCAACGACCACATTTTCCTTGCGTAAGGCCAAGATGATCTTTTCACGATCAAAAAACGAAGGAAAGATATTAAATAGATCGCCTTTTTTGATCTTATTCTCTTCATCATCTTCCACAGCTTTAGCTACGACGATGCCCGGCACCCTAGCATCGACGATCTGCAAACGCACGCTGCGGCTATTATCTAGATCCAATAAATGAGCTGTAACGATATCTGGATAATCTACATCGCGGAAATCATCAAAAAAAGGCATCCGTCGTGCAATATGCAAGCTGTCATCATCCGCTAAAGGAAACTTAAGATTCAAATATTTCTCACACTTATCTTGAGCTTGCTGACTAGGCACGATCTCTACGAAAGGATATTGCAGCATCTGGCTAGCTAGATAACTTTTCAACATCACGGCCTTATCTAATCCTTTATCGCATTGGGAAGGATCGCTGCCAATGCCCAAGACATGAAAATTAAGTTTTCCAAATTCATCACAAAAGCCATAACAAAGCATGTAGCAGTCATCATCTGCTACTTCGATTTGATCTTTTAGCTCTTCCGTCAAAAAATCAACTTCGAACGCTAAATACTTTTCTAAATAATCATTTAAGCTATATCTATCTTTTTTCATACCTGCATTATATCACAACCAAAAAAAAGAAGCACTGCAAATGCGTACTTCTTAATCGTTGCTATGACGTCCCATGATCTGTAAGACATACAAGAAAATATTGATGAAATCCAAATATAGGTTCAATGCGCTAATGATGCTGTATTTAGCAGCAGCCTCACCATTATTCGCTAAATAATAGTAATTACGTTTGATCATCTGCATATCCCACGCGGTCAATCCCATGAATAAGATGATGCCAAGAAAACCAATCGAGGTTCCGCCAAAGCCAAAGAACATATTCAATACTTGCATGATCACCAAAGCAATCAAACCACCCATGAATAAACCTGAAAATTTTGTAAGATCAACCTTTGTCGTCTTGCCGATGACTGCACAGCAGCCAAATAATACGGCAGCGTACATGAAAGCTACGAAAACCTTATCGACACCATAAGCCAAAGGCAAGATCCCAAAAGTAACACCATTGATGACACAATATATGTAGAACATGGCGCGCGCACTGCCTACGCTCATCTTCTGCAATCTTGCGCTTAAACCGATCACGATACCGATCTGTACGATCAGCAAGATCCAAGTTGAAAGCGGATTGGTATATACCAATCTGGCAATAAAGCCTCCACTTAGCAGATCTAAGTAGCAATAATAAGCGATCGCTGCTGTTATCAGCATGCCAATGCCCATCGTCATGAAGACATTGCTTACATATTTTCTCAAACCTTCTTGTTCATAACTATTAGTATAATACTGACTCATATTTTTTCTCCTTTATATAAGTGCTTTAATTTTATATTATTTTTACTAATTGTCAATTGCACAAACAACATTATTTGTCTATCAAGGTTCGAATGCAAACGCTGGCAGCCAACAATCCCGCACTAGCAGGCACAAAGACCATGCTTGCCAAAGGAAAGCGTTCCTTGCGGGTAGCGGCTATCTTTTCGATCGTCATATGCCGAGCAGGAATTTCCCGGGAAAAGATAACTGGGATCTTGAATCTTAGCCCGGCTTTTTTGCACATGCTGCGCATGATCTTCGCTACAGGATCATAGCTGGTCTTATCCAAGGTCGTATATTCCAGCTTGGAAGGATCAAGACGATTAGCCATGCCTAAGGACATTACAAAGGGTATCTGCCGCTCATGACACATCTTAGCTAACGCCAGCTTGCTAGACATCGTATCGATCGCATCGATCACAAAATCAGCTTCATCCAATAGCTGAGCGCAGCTTTCATCAAAAAAGCATTCAACCCCTTGCACCTGACAGCGCGCATAACTGCTGATTCGTTTAGCCATTTCCTTGGTCTTGCTTTGCCCGATATTATCGTAACCGCTCATCAGCTGACGATTAAGATTAGTGATATTGATATCATCTTTATCGATGATGATCAACTTGCCAATACCGCTGCGCGCCAAGGCTTCGCAAGCATAAGATCCTACGCCTCCGCAGCCCACGACCACGACCGTGCTATGGCCTAGCTTTGCTAGCTTTTCATCGCCAATCAACAGCCTAGTTCTTTCAAATTCTTCCATCATACCATTCCTTTATCATCTTATGCATCTTTTCAACTTCGTTTGGATCTTGCATATCTACCCAATGGACCGGCAACTGGTTATTGAACCAAGTATATTGTCTTTTAGCAAAATTACGTGAACACTTCTGGATTTCTTGGATCACTTCTTCTTCCGTGCACTCATTCGCAAAATATGGCTGCCATTGACGATAACCTATTCCCTTCATCGGCTGATCTTCAAAGCTGGCCCCTTGTGCCAGCAGATCTGCAACTTCCTTTTTCAGCCCTGCTTCTGCCATCATTTTTACGCGCTGATTGATCCGCTCATATAAAACAGATCTTTCCATCGTACAGCCAATGATCAGGGCATCATAGATCATCCTATGCTGCTGAGCGGCTTCTTTTTCACTTTTGCTTTTGCCGCTGCGTGCAATATCTAAGGCTCTTTCTAAACGCACGCGATTATTTACATGGATCTTAGATGCACTTGTTGCATCGATGTCTTTTAGCATCGCATATAATTGCTGGTTGCTATAAGCGTGATAATCGCCTTTTTCCTGCTGTTCCAAAGCAAATTCATAATCATATAAGCAAGCCTTGATATACAGGCCCGTCCCGCCGACGATCATCGGCAAATGCCCGCGTTGGCTTATTTCCTCAATGTTTTTACGCGCAAGCTGCTGAAAATCATAAACGCTGTAGCTATCCTTATAAGAAAGCTCATCGATACCGTGATGGATAACCCCTTGCATATCCATGATCTTGCCACTGCCAATATCAAATCCTTTGTAGATCTGGATCGAATCACCGCTGATGATCTGTGCATCGAATTCTTTCGCTAGCTGCAATGACAGATCTGTTTTACCAACAGCTGTTGGTCCAACGATCACCAATACTTTTTTCATCGTAAAAATTCCTTTTCTAAGACCTTATCTTCTAATAAGATAAAGGTCGGACGTCCATGAGGACACTCATATGGCTGCTGACATCTTGCCAGTTGGGCCAGCGCTTCTTTCATTTCTTCCATGCTCAAGACATGGTTAAAACGGATCGATGAATGGCAAGCCATCGTAGCTATTTGCTTTTTTTGCAGCACATGTCTTTTTTGCATATATTCGCTCTTAAAATAATCAACTAGATCCATCAACATCTGTTCTTCATTAGTTTTTTGCATCCAGTATGGGATGCTGCGGACCACCAAACGATCTTCACCAAACGCTTCAAAAACGATCTGAAACTCTTTAACATTCGCATTTAGCTCATCGATGCGATCAACGATATCCCGGCTCACATGCAAACTGATCGGCACCAGCAGATCGATCATCTGGCAAGGACCACTTAATTTTTGCAAGATCTGTTCATAATGAACTCGTTCTTGCGCCGCATGCTGATCAATGATATATAACCCTTTTTCCCCTTGCGCTAAGATAAATTTACCATGTAGCTGCCCGATAACTTGTAACAATGGAAAATTACGTTGTTCGCTGACAACTTCATCAAGCGGCTTCATTTTTTCAGGTACAGCTTCTTCTTTTAACGCTGGAACATGATCTTGTATCGTTAAAGCTGTAGGTCCATCGCTCATTGGCTGTTTTGCCTGGTCGACATAACTAATAGGTGATGTTTCTTGCTCATATGGCTCTGGCTTTGCCTGTAAGATCTTATCATCCAAGCTTTTAAACAATACTGGCTCTTCTACCTTGAGCTTTTCTTTTGGTTTGGCCAAGCTGCCCACAAAAACATTCATATGCTGCTGCAAGGTCTTGCTAAGCACATCCTTGATCAACAATTCCAGTTGCGTTTGCTTCGATAAGCGTACTTCCCATTTGCTAGGATGAACATTGACATCAACGATCTTGCTATCCATCGTAATATTTAGCACGACGATCGGGAAGCGCGACTCAGCGATATAATCATGATATGCTTCGATCACCTTAGAAGTAAGGCGATAATCTTTGATCATCCGCTGATTCATGAAGATATTGATGCTATTTTTATTTGCTTTAGAATATTGAGGATGAATCAGATAACCACTTAGACGATAATCAAAATCCTCCCCTTCAACCAAGAAAGCCTGCTTAGCAGCGTCCTTGCCATATACCCTAAAGATCACTTCTAATAGATCATTGCTGCCGCTGCTAGCAAAGGTACAGCGTCCATCGCTATTTAAGCTAAACGCAATTTCTGGATAACTAAGGGCAAATTTAATGATAAGATCATTGATCAAGCTAGCTTCATAAGCTCCGCTGCGCAAATGCTTCAAACGCGCCGGGGTCTTATAAAATAAACCGCTAACCTTTATAGCCGTGCCCTTATTAGCGCTGACGCGATCCATGCCCATATTTTGACCATATTCCATTTTTAAACAATTGGCTTGCTGACCATCACTGCTCGTAATGCATACTTTGCTGACCGAAGCAATCGAAGGCAGCGCTTCGCCACGAAAGCCTAAGGTTTGAATGTTCCAAAGATCGTTTGGTCTAATGATCTTGCTGGTAGCATGTCTTTCAAAAGCCATCAGCAGATCATCGCTATCCATGCCTTTGCCATCATCAACGATCTCGATCTCATCGATGCCTCCATTTTGGATATTGATCTCGATATGCGTGCTTTGCGCATCGATCGCATTTTCTACCAATTCCTTTACGATGCCCATCGGCCTTTCTACGACCTCACCAGCCGCGATCATATTCGTCAATTGCGCATCTAATTTATGTATGATTCCCATGATCTCACCTTTCTATCTTAAAAAAGTTGTGGTCGCCCACAACTTTGATCTTATGGCAAATAGTAACAAAGTACCGTGTCCTTGATCTTAAACCAATAATGCAAGCGCAGCATCCAGATCTCATCCTCCGGACCGATGATACCGGCAACGATCAATTTGATTAGTTCGCTTTCCGTATATGGCCCTTCTTTTTGACCATTGCTGCGATAATACCAAACTCTTTCCATCAATCTTTGCCCCTTTCTATTCGTTTGCTTTGCAAGCTCCATCCTGGATCATTTGTCCATCTGGACAAACGCAGCCGGAAGTTAGATCTTTATATGTGCTGCCTGTAATTGCACATGCGCCTTCCAGCTTGATCGTAACATCGCCAGTGACCGTATAACTTGCGTTAGGATCATAGCTAGCGGCATCGATCCGATATTTGTTTATCGTATAATTAGGGATCGTAACATTAGCATTCAAGGTAATGCTAGTTCCTTTATTTACGCTGCTAGAAGCAATTACCGTACCGTTTTGATCTTGATAAGTAACGGTATAGCTAGGTATCGTATGCGTATAAGTATAGGTCCTAGCATCGCTATTTTCATATTTTCCGCTGCCATTGGCAACAACGCTGATCGTATAATTATTGTCATTAGCGAACTTATTGATATCGATCATCACTTCGGTATTGCTAGTAGTTTCGCTATAATTATCAACATCAACGCTAACCGTATAACTGCTGGCATTGGCTACCGAGCTCCAGCTAACTTTCAGATAATTGCCATCAACAGCTGCTGAAATGCTATTAACGGTTGCCAATTTCTCTTTTACGCCCTGATGGGTATAAGAAATCTGCGCAGTTTGCGAATCGCTATAATTATCATTGCCAGATGCCGTTACTTTGATCGTATAAGTAACACCATCCGCAAATTTTGCGATATCCATGGTCATGCTATTGGTCGTTAAATCCTCCTTGACACTAAGTTCCGGGATCTCAAAGATATATTTTTTCGCATTATCTACCGCATCCCAGCTGAAGACCACATTTTTCTCATTTACCGCACTTTTGATATTTGCTGGCGCATCCAATGCACTGGTATTTGCCACATAATTGAATTCAAACTCGCTAGGTTCGCTAGGCTCATATTCTTTATCACTATATGCGCTGATCGTTACGATATATTTCGTTCCATCTTCAAACTTGCTGGCATCCACGCTCAAAGAATTCGTTGCACTATTTACGCTATAATTATCTTTTGTATTGATCTCTACCTTATAATGATCGGCATCAGCCACCGCATCCCAAGTAAAATTAACTTTTTTGGCACTAATGGTAGCCTTCATATTCTGCACGCTAGCCAATTGGTCAGCATCGCCCTTGTTGACAAAACGATTATTGGTATCATTGCCATAACCATAGCAGGTACCATTGCTATCGCATGCCACAAAATAATCTGCATATGCTGCTACATACTTCACGCTGCTAAAGCTATCCTGACCTTTGCTTATCTCTTCATTGCCGGCGATGACCAAGGTACCATCATTTTTTAATCCAACAACAAAGTCCTGACCGATCGCGACATCAACGATGCCTTTCCACTGGTCAACCTTATAATTAGCCCCATAGGTAATGACCGTACCATCTTTTTTAAGGACGATGGCGGCATTTTCATAAGCAGCGATCTTATTGACATCGCTTAGGCCATTGACCGTGGTCACATAGCTTGCGCTGCCTGATGCATATAGCTTGCCGCTGCTATCAATGGCAAATGTTTCATTCTTGCCAGCATAAACCTTTTCAAATTTATTATCTTGCTGACCAATGGCGCAGGCGCTGTCATTACCTACGCATACTAGCTTTCCTTCGCTATCGATGCCGGCAAGATGCGTATTGCCCGCTGCGATCATCGTTATATCTTTAAAGCTAGAAACATCCAAGCTATTAGATACCTTAACGCTACCATCAGCTTTTAGCCCAGCCATAAATTGATCATATGCACTGATCTGTACGACATCTTCCATGCTCAAGCTTACATTATCACCGGTAAACTTAACTTTTTGATCATCCTGCAAGTAGGCACTGTATTGCGATGTCGCTACCAAACGGTTGACCTTACCAACGGTATTATGCAGATTTGAAGCATTTTTAAAAAATAACATCCAAGCTAAGATCGCGATCACGATGACAGCAATTACTCCCGCTCCGATAACTAGCGGGATATTACGATTTTTCTTGCCCTTGCTGATCACCGCCTTATCTTCACTAGGCCTGCTAGTATTTTCATCTTTTACGATCTTCGTGACCATCGTCTTGGCCAATTCTTCCTCTTGGGTATACTGCGGATCCTTGATATCATCAATGACCGGCGCAATGATCGTATCACCTAAATTGGTAGGTAACGGTGTTGGTTCATCATGCATTACTACTCTTGTGGTCTTTGCCAGCTCATCCTCATCATCTAAAGCTTCATCGATCGCTTCTTCAACATTATTCAAAAAAGGAATCTCGATGCTATCTTCTAATTCTGGAAGCTCGATATCGACCGTATTCATCAACATCTCATCAAAGGTCAAACCAAAGATATCAGCTAATTCTTCTAGCTGGGCCATCGAACACATTGCATTGCCATTTTCAAAAGCCATATATTCATTGATGCTGACATGCAATTTTTTGGCCATATCTTGCTGAGAATAGTTGAAATGTTTTCGTAAGATAATTAATTTACTAGGTAAACAACTTTTCATAAACAATCCTCGCTCATATTATAATTTTAACCTTTTTCCCTTTTGAACGCAATTAAAAGCGCACGTTTACAACGTGCGCCCTTTGACTTTTGTTAGCAATTAATCTAATTATTTAATGTTAGCAAAGTATTTGATGGTTCTAACCATTTGGCTAGTATAAGAGTTTTCATTATCATACCATGCAACAACTTGTACTTGGTAAGTATTGTCATCGATCTTAGTAACCATTGTTTGAGTTGCATCAAATAATGAACCATAAGTGATACCGATGATGTCACTAGAAACTAGTGGTTCTTCAGTATATCCGAATGAATCATTAGCAGCAGCTTTCATAGCAGCGTTGATACCGTCAACTGTAACGTCTTTTCCTTCAACAACTGCAACTAAGATAGTTGTAGATCCTGTAGGAACTGGAACACGTTGAGCTGAACCGATCAATTTACCATTTAATTCAGGAATTACCAAGCCGATAGCTTTTGCAGCACCTGTAGAGTTAGGAACGATGTTAACTGCGCCAGCTCTTGCTCTTCTTAGATCACCTTTTCTATGAGGTCCGTCCAAGATCATTTGGTCACCAGTATAAGCATGAACAGTAGTCATGATACCAGATTTGATTGGTGCATATTTGTTCAAAGTGTTAGCCATTGGAGCTAAGCAGTTTGTTGTACAAGATGCAGCTGAAATGATTGTATCTTCAGCAGTCAATACACCTTCGTTTACGCTGTAAACGATAGTAGGTAGATCATTTCCAGCAGGAGCTGAAATAACTACTTTTTTAGCACCAGCATTGATATGAGCCATTGCTTTATCTTTCTTAGTGTAGAAACCAGTACATTCTAGAACTACGTCTACGTCTAGTTCTCCCCAAGGTAATTTAGAAGCATCAGCTTCTTTATAGATCTTGATTTCTTTTCCATCAACAGTGATAGAATCTTCACCAGCTACAACTGTATGACCTTCATAACGTCCTTGAGCTGTATCATATTTTAATAGGTGAGCTAACATTTTTGGATCAGTCAAATCGTTGATAGCTACTACTTCATAGCCTTCTGCTCCAAACATTTGTCTGAACGCTAAACGTCCAATTCTACCAAAACCATTAATTGCTACTTTTACATCTGCCATTTTAAAATTGCCTCCTTATATAGCAATTAAATTATAAAATCATCTGTATTAATTGTCAATTGTGAAAATCTTATTTAGTGCAAAAAAAGCCACGGTTTAATAACCATGACTATTCTTAACTATTCAACAACCGTTACAGCTGTGATATGAGGATTTACCCCTTCATACCAATATAAGAATCCTTCCATATCGATCGTTTGGCCGATCTGCAGATTTTCTACGGCTTCATATACTTCGGTCGTATTATCGCAAAGATATGATTCGATCGTAAAGGTATAAGTATTTCCCGCATAAGAAGCGTTAAAATAAAGATCATCGCCATCAGTACCAGAACC
>CASGCC010000020.1 GCA_949299585.1 uncultured Bacillota bacterium
AAAAAAGCATGCTAGTGGTATTAGTTATCATCCTTGCGATTTTAATAAATATCTTTCTAGCAACCATGATCGTTTTCCGCGGCCCCAGCGAATCTTTCAGCAATCTGATCATCAGTACCTTCATGGAAACAAGGCGTGGCAAAGCTATCGTTGAACTATTGTTCTCAGATGAGGAAATCGACGAAATCATGGCTAAAAATAATGTTACGATCACTAATGCGATCACCAATTATACAGAAGATGAATTCATTATCGATGAAAGCGTAAAGGATAAGATCGATATCATCGATGTCAGCGGCGACACTTTCAAAGGAAAATTAATGATCGTTTATGAT
Organism: uncultured Bacillota bacterium; assembly: GCA_949299585.1. Lineage (GTDB taxonomy): Bacteria > Bacillota_I > Bacilli_A > Erysipelotrichales > Erysipelotrichaceae > JALEVB01. The sequence goes on from CASGCC010000020.1 coordinate 336, forward strand.
CCATCCCGTATCGATCTGGGCGTAAACTCGATCTTAGATCCTAATAATATCAGCGGTCATTATGTTGAAGACTATGTATCATTTCTAGGTGGAATTGGCGGTATCAATGCCGGAGGCTTTGATGATCCAGGAGGAAAAGGCGACGGTTCCATCCCTCAAGGCATCGTCATCAAGGATGGCGAACTAATCTATGGAACGACCGAAACTTATGATTCTATCATTGGCTTTAACAAGCACAATCGCTTGGTCGTAGGTCAAATGACCGGTCAGCAAGCCCTTGATTATGGGTTGGTCAATGCCGTGACTTTCGGCCCGCCCCTGATCATCAATTATGAAGCCCAGCCTATTACTGGAACTGGTGGCGGTTTAAATCCACGAACAGTCATTGGGCAGCGCGAAGATGGTGCCGTATTGTTGTTGGTCATCGACGGCAGGCAAACCACCTCCCTTGGCGCAACCTATCTTGACTGTATCGAGATCATGTTGGAATACGGTGCGATGAATGCAGCCAACCTTGATGGAGGACACAGCAGCTGCATGGTATACGAAGGTAAGATCATCAATAATCCAGTATCCTTATATGGAGAAAGAGAGGTACCAACTGCTTGGGTCGTAAAATAAAAAAATCAAATTATAATGAACGTAAAAAGATCGAACCTGGTTTTTATCGCTATCTATTGTTTGTCTTTACCATAACCATGCTTGCTGGTTTTTGCGTCTTAGGCTTTTTGTGGATGTGGCTGACAAATTATGAAAAAGCTACTCCTGAAGGTTCGATGAATATCTATTTTGATAATATTCAAGCTGGTAATTATGAAAAATTATATGAAGAATCCAAAGAAGTATTCTATCAATTAAACGATTATGAATCATATGCTAATTATCTAGCCAATAAGTATAACGGCTATGATCTAGATAAAGCAGGGTACATCAAACTAGCTTACAGCAATGCCGATTACAGTTACTATGATGTGGTCATCAATGGCGATTATATCTCAACCTTGCAATTAAAACAAGCTGAAGACAAGAAGCGCTACTATGTTCGTACCAACATGAATGATTATTCCTTTACGGTCGAGTATTTCAACGATGCCCAAGACGTCTACATCAATGGTGTTAAGATCACCGATGAATTTTTAGCTGCTGATAGCATCGAAAGCACTTTGACCGAAGGAACAAATTATCCTGAAGCACCGATGGTAAAACGTTATTTCTTTGATAATATAATCAACACCCCGACGGTAACGACCGATGATCCTAATAGCGTTGTGGTCAATGATCTAGGCGGAAGTGCTTTCTACATAGGAAATAAGCCTGATGCTGAAAATTTAGCGATATATGAAGAACTGATTTCCAACGCCGCTATGACCTATTGTAAATACATTACCAGAGATGCTCTTTATTATCAGATACGTCAGCTATTATTGCCTAATACCACCTTTGCCGAAGCATTATCAACCTTCGAAAACACCTGGTTTACCGATCACGATACGATCAGTTTCGAAAATGTCGAGATCTTCGAAGTCATGGAATTTGAGGATGGTTTTATTGGGTCGATCAAATTTGACTATATCGTAGAAGCTCACGATGTCTCTCAAACATATTCCAGTACATATCAACTAACTTTTAAAAACCAAAACGGCCGCTATTTAGTATCTAATCTAAAGATCGGCAATCAATAAGAAGCTATCCAGCTTCTTTTTTTATAAAAAAGTTATGTGCGTTAAACACATAACTCATCCTATTATTTCTTCATAAATTTCTTTCAATTCAGATTCTTCTAGCGTTCCAACCTGTGATTTAATAACCTTACCATCTTTTATTGAAAATAAATGCGGAGTGAAAATCTTTTTAACCTCATCGCTAGGATCGATCATCAAATATTCATCTAGAATATTTTCAAGTTCAACAATAGCATCATCCTCTATAGGATATTTTTCATTATAAAAATCCAAGTAATATATAGAAACACCCTTTTCTTTCGCAATATCAGCCATTATCGGCACCGCTTGCTGACAATTACCACATTGCGAATAACCCATATATATGATTGCCGATTTATTTTCTTTGAATATTTCAAGCAGTTCATCGATCGTAATACCTTTAAAACAATCACTATCTTCTAATTGCACATATTCGCTCATATCAGGTTCATAATAGGAAATATTGTCCTGTGCCTTTTTACTATTGCAGGACGTCAATAAAACAACCATACCTATGCATATTATCAATAATACTTTCTTATATTTAGATATCATATCGCATATTTTCTCCTATCTAGATTGTATTATATTTAAGATTCTCTGTTAAGTTTTTTCTTATAATCATCAAAAAAAGAGCATGAATCATCATGCTCCATAGCCCCAAAAATTATTATCATTGGTATAGATCGGAATACAAGCTTCTTCATCTTCCGTAAATGCTACGCATTGTTCTAAGCTTTGAGGACCATAAAATAATTTTGCAAAGCTTTCGATCTCACTATTCAAGATTGCATCACAGCTCTTGGTTGGATCTTTGGCATTTGGCTCGCTGCATCCTTGTACCACCTGCTGATCATCAGTCTGTGGCGTTGCTGAAGCCTGATCTGATGGCTCTAAGACCGTAACCGTTATCGGAACTTCCTGCAGATTACCACTAGTGTCACTTGCTTTATAGACTACAAAATAATCGCCTGGTTCATCCCAATTGACATAACCGCTGATCTCAACATCACATACCCCATCGACATCATCATATGCGGTCGGTCCGCTAAGATCAACGACATTGCCGGCTATCGTTTCAATATGATATTGCTTGACATCGATCCATGGTGGGGTCGTATCTTGCGTGTTATCTATTGGTTCTTCACTGGTTGCTTCACATCCGCTAAGCAATAAAACAAGTGCCAAAGCACTTGTTTTAACTAACCTCGAACCAAATTTATTTAACAAGTTCACCTTGAGCAGTTCCGGCAATAGCAGCAGCATTAGCCTCATCGGTATCGATATGCATTGCTAGCGCATAGCTGTCAGAAACACGTACGACCGTATCGCCAAATACCAAGCTACGGCCATCGGTGTCGATCTTGACGCTTACGATATCACCATTATTTACACCATATTTTTCGGCATCAGCTGGTGTCATATGAACATGACGTTTAGCAGCAATAACCCCATCAGGAATATCGATCGAACCATTTGGACCAATTACGGTAACTCCGCTTGTGCCATCAGTATCGCCAGATTCTCTGATTTGGGCAACTACGCCTAAAGCACGAGCATCTGTTAAGCTAACTTCAACTTGCGTATGTTTTCTTACTGGTCCTAAGATAGACATCTTCATTTCGCCTTTAGGTCCTTTGACCGTAACTTTTTCTGCACAAGCAAATTGACCAGGTTGGCTTAATTCTTTTTTAACAGTTAGTTGGTAGCCAGCTCCAAATAACTTGTCTAGATCTTCTTGTGATAAATGAATGTGACGAGCACTTACTTCAACTAAAAACTTCTCCATTATTCTTTCCTTCTTTCCATAAATATTATAGCAAATTATCTTTACAATTCAATTGTCTTGCTTAAAATATCCGCAACGATCAACCCGTTTGCAGCAGCTTGTGATAAGCTGCGAGTAAAGCCTGCTCCATCGCCCAAAGCATAAAATCCTCGTGCATTGACCAATTCAAAGTTTTCACATTTTGGTCTTGCGCTATAGAACTTGCATTCTACCCCATACAGCAAAGTATCATAATTGGCGGTACCTGGAGCAATCTTATCTAAGGCATGCAAGGTTTCAATGATATTGTCCAACTGCCGCTTTGGCATGCATAGGCTCAGATCACCAGCTACGGCATCTAGAGTAGGTCTTACCGTACTAGCCTTCAAACGTTTTTCATCTGTTCTTCTGCCATTTTCCAGATCGCCTAAGCGCTGTACCAAAACACTGCCGCCGCTGATCTTGTTTGCTAAGCTTGCAACAAAACGCGCATATTCGATTGGTTCATTAAAAGGCTCAGTAAATCTGGTCGTGCTCAACAAGGCAAAATTGCTGTTTTGGCTCTTCTTGCTTTCATCTTTGAAAGAATGGCCATTGACCGTCAATACCCCGTCGGTGTTTTCCGTTACGACATGTCCTCTTTCATTGAAGCAGAACATTCGGGTAATATCGCCATATTTAGCCGAGCGATAGAAGATCTTTGGTTCATAGATCTTCTTGGAAAAATGTTCCCATACGATCGATGGCAATTCGACCCTAACTCCCACATCGACCTGATTATTAGCCAGTTCGATGGCATTCTTCTTGCACCATGAAGCAAAGATCCTAGAACCTGCCCGGCCAACGGCAAAAACGACATAGCGTGCACTGATCGCATATTCACCACTAGGTCCTTTAGCTTTTACGATCTTTGTTTCTTTATCGACATCCAAGACCGTGGTCATCGTACAGATCTCAACCTTTGGTTTCAGGCTATTGACCAGTTTTACCATCGTATCAAAGTTAGCGTCGGTACCTAAATGCTTTACCTGTGCTTGCTGCATATGCAGATCATATTTCAAACATTCTTGCTTTAATTCATTATTTGGCAGATATCTTTCCGTCGTTGCACCAAAAGACACCAAGATATCGTCCGCTTGTTCGATGTAATCGATGACTTGCTGATCTTCCATCACATCGGTAAGCCAGCCGCCATATTCGGTGGAAATGATGTATTTTCCATCCGAAAATGCACCTGCGCCACCCATGCCTTCCATGATGTTACATGGATCGCACTTAACGCAGTATTTGGTTTTTTTGGCAACGATCGGACAACGGCGGTTTTCCAGATCATGTCCACGTTCAAATAAGATGATCTTTAGATCTGGTTTTTTTGCGATCAAGCGGTATGCACACATCAACCCGCCGATACCGCCACCAATAATAGCTACATCATAATTTTTCATCTTTATTATCCCATCCTTCTTTTAAAGATCTGATAGATCCTTTTGATCAAATTTCTAAACGATTCATAAGAACATACATATATCAGCGTTATCACGATCAGCACGCTGATCCCCAAGATCATGCATGCGATGAAAAAGTGTACGAAACCACCGCTGATAAATGCTAGATGCGAATTCCAGAATACGAAACCAACAGCGCCTACCACACAAGCGATGAACAAACGCGAAAAGGTCATCTTATAATAGCGCCAAGGACTAAGCTTGAATACTTCCCGATATACCAGCAGTGGATTATATAGGAAGTCTACTACCCAATAAGCGATCAAAGTTGCCAGCAATACTCCAGTAATGCCCCATAGCTGTATCAGTATCATCGAAAGAACTACCTTCACGATAGCTAATAAATAAGCATTATTTTTAGCTTGCTTGAACAAACCGTTAGCGTCACGGCAAATGATGATCGGTTCACGCATCGTCATATAAAAGATATTAACCGCAAACAAGAAAGCAATAACGAAAGTTACCTGATATAGATCCTGATGCTTCATCCAGATATCGATGAATTCCGGCATAACGATAAACAAACAGATCGCGGCAATGCTGGCAATGTAACAACCAAAATTAAAATATTCCGTAAACACCTTATAGGAATCACCATTTTCATCATTGAACAAATTACCAAAACTATTGATCGGCGATGTTATCGCGCTGTTGATGATCTTGCTTGCCGCTTCGGTCAAATAAGAATACACCCCATAAACGCTGGTCATGGTATAGCCCATGAACAAAGTAATTACGATATTATCCGTATTGCTGGTTGCCAGGGTCGCAATGCGCTGAACGATCGTATATTTGGCATTTTGAATGAAAGAGCGCTCATCGACCTGTTTAGGTTTTTCCTTAAGCCACGGATAATTTTTCAAAGCGATCTGCCGCGCCAAAGTATTGGCAATCAAGATATTCAAACCTTCGATGATCAAGATGAAGACAAATGGCATCTTCAGCAAGATGACCCCGATCATCAAAAGCATCCTAACGATCGAAATAGTTTGGATCCAAATATTGATCTTATATTCTTTTTGATCAGCAATGATAACAAAATTTGGCCCCATCAAGAAATAAGAAATACCATAAGGCACACATAAGGCAATGAACATCAGCACTGTTTGCCCATATGTTATCGGTGAATCGGCAAAAAACGGAAAACACAAAGCAACGATGACTCCTAAAGCTAATACAGCCGTGCCGGTCAGCTTGAAGATCTTGCGAGCCCCATGATATATCGATAATACCTTTTCTTTATCATCTTGAGCCAACGGTTTAAATAACAGCTGCCTAAAAGCCAACGAATAAGCCAATTCACAAACATTCAAGAAGGTAATGACCTGAGCCATCGTTACTTGCAGACCATTTAGCTTATCACCATATAAAGAAATGAAGAGCTGAACCTTAAAAAAGCCCACCAACGGCAATACCACCGCAGTGATCGTACTTACGATAAAATTGTAAAATGAATAACGGGTACGCATCAATTTCTCCTTTACTTGATAAATAGATCAAAAAGCTTCTTGGTTCGCAGATTAAAATATTTTAAGAACAAACGATTTTTCCAATTAAGATCTTTGATATAGCGGTTATGCTGCCACATTGGAAAATATTCTTTCATGATCTTTTCGCTTTGTTCATAACCCTGAGCAAAAAATGGCGAGCGGATGAACCGAAACATGCCATATAAACGCAGATGTTCGATATGCAGATATTCTAGTTCATCATGATATCTTTCAATAAGATCGGCATCTTTGAAATTAGCGCGCACCAAGGCCATTACCCCAAAGATCTCCATGATCCTTGGCGAATTATTTGAACCCATGATGCTGCCTTGACGCTGCCGATAATGGATCAACGCTTCTTTTACATGACCAATTTTGTCACATTCAGCAAAGATCATCGTCGTTACAGGCGTATCTTCATACCAAGTATGCAACGGATATCGCAAGCCCTTGTCAAAATAACGGCGATGATAAACTTTGTTCCAGGCAAACATTGGTGACAACAAGGCATTCTTATGCATATCATCACCATGATAGTTGATGCCTTCCATCACATAGCCGCTGCCATCTTCAAAAAAATAATGAATATCGCAAACAACGACATCATGACCTTCATCGACCTTGGCCATCATCTTGGCATAAAGCGTCGTATCCACATAGTCATCGCTGTCGATAAAGCCAATATATTCTCCCTTGGCATACTGCAAGCCATAGTTGCGGGCATCGCTCAGACCACCATTTGGTTTATGGACCAGTTGCAGCTGCGGATATTGAGCTTGCAGCCTTTGCACGATAGCTACGCTATTATCAGTTCCCCCATCATCCACGACGATGATTTCCATATCCTTATATGTTTGATGAACCAATGACAAAAGACATTCTTCCACATATTCTTCAACATTGTACATTGGCACTATTACTGATAATCTCATCTTGCATTCCTCTATCAACAATTTATGATTATAACATCTTTAAGCAAATTTTTTAAGTTTCTTTGCCATGATATCCTTATACATTTTTTTCGAAAAGCGTGGATCAAGCAGCAGCATATCTTTGTATCTTTCAATAAATTTAGCCTTGCTGTAACTGCCATATACCTTTTTGATAGCTTTGGCATGTGGGATCAGCAAAGCAACCAAAGCATATAAATTATCCAATCTTGCTTGAACATCTACCTTATCACCTAGCATGCGATCCATTTCTCTTAAGATAAATTTATAGCTTTCAAACATGCGGTAATAAAACATATCAGGAGCCTGCAATCCTTGGCATTGCTCGATCACGTTCTTAAAGACCAAGATATTGCCATCGATCGCTTTAGGACTAACATCGCTCATCGAATTGCCCGGACGATCGATCAAATAATAAGCGCAGGCCTTATCGGTATAGATAACACTGGCACTATTTAGCAAGCTAACATAAAATAACAAATTATCCGTATAGCCAACCTTGGTCGGAAATTGAATATTGGTAGCCAAGCTGCGACGATATAATTTAGAATGGGGACTAGGATCAACGAACAACAGATCCGCAAAGCGCACAGTATTGCGCTTATAGACCTTGTTAACTTCTAAGCTAACATATGCGCCATTATACGCACGATCATAATCGATCCGTTCGCTACCATCATAAATATAATTCTTGGCCCCGATCACCAGATCACAATCAGAAATAGCAGCCAACTGATATAAATGCGCCAAAGCATCTTCTGCTAGATAATCATCAGGATCACATACCAAAAAATATTCGCTTTCCATCCTAGCGATCGCTAGCTGCAGCACGCTGCCATAGCCGCCATTAGCTTTTTTGATCCCAATGATCTTTTTAGGATATTTGCTGACATATTCATCGATGATCGTTTGCGAATCATCAGGACTGCCATCATTTACGGCCATGATGACAAAATCATCAAATGTTTGCTTCAATAAAGAATCAAAACATTTCCTTAGATATTTTTCAACATTATAAATAGGAACCACGACGGTAATCTTGCTCATAACAAAGTCCTCCTTTAGTGCCATAAGCGACGGCAACGCAAATACAATTTAAGCCAATTTTTATGCAAATACAGCCAATCATATCTTTCACGCAAGACGCGATATTTACATTTTGGATATTCTGGCCAATTTTGCTCGATATCATAGAAACAAACATCGATATATTTATCAACCATCTTATGATTATCGCTATTGCGCGTTTTTTTCAAACATTCCATGATATTGACCAAAGCTAAAAACTTCAGTTCCTCATAATATTCATCATAAACATTATTTGCTTTATAAAAATCACAGGTTAATTTTACCATATCCAAGACATGATAAGCTTTAAAACTAAATTCTGTCGTGATATTGCCCGGACGATCGACCAGATAATTATACAGCGGACGCTTGATAAAACAGATACCATCAGCCTTTAGCAACAACCGATAGGTCGTTCCTAGATCTTCATAGTAGCAGCCAAAAGGATAAATGATATCATTATCCTTAAACAATGATAAACGATACATCTTGTTCCATGCCGCATTAAGGATGTTGCAAATGATATCTTTTTGCGTTTCTAGGTGATAGATCTTATCTTCATCATAGCGATTATGGATTATTTCCTTGGTGCCATCTTTTTGATGATATTGATAGATATCGAAGATGACCATATCAGCTTTGGTTTGTTCTAATTTATTTACGCAGCAGGCAAATAGATCATGTTCGATGAAATCATCGCTATCTAAAAAATAGATATATTCGCCATTAGCTTGGGCCATGCCAGCATTACGGGCATCGCTCAATCCCCCATTTTCTTTATCGATCAGCTTAAAACGCGGATCTAGCGGCAAATAACTTTTGATGATTGCCAAGCTATCATCTTTTGAACCATCATTGACCAAAAAGCATTCAAAATCCTCAAAGGTCTGCGCCATGATCGAATCAAGGCATCTAGGCAGATATTCTGCTACATTATAGATAGGAACCACAACCGAAAGCTTAACCATTTTTAAAACCTCTCTGCTTGAAACTTGTCAACATTTCTAATAAAAAATCAGCCTTAAAGATTGCCAATAAAACAAAATACAATGCCAAACCTACGACTATTTGCACAAGATTGCTCAAGATATTAGCACCAAGCATCTGACCAACATAATATACCGGATATACGATCAAGACGCTGCTGACCACGATCTTCAGCAGCTCTTTCAGGGTCATCGTGATCTTGATCTTATCTTTGATAAAGATCCATTGGATCAAAGTAACGCTGCCTTCGGCGGTAACTGAACCAATGATTGCTCCATAAGCACCGATATAAGGAATCAAGGCAAAATTGATGCAGAAATTTAAAACTGCCGCCGTTACGACCGATATCGTATAATGCTTGGTATCTCCAGTAGGAACCATGAATTGCGTACCAAAAACATTGCTCAAGCTGATAAACAAGATGATCGGCGAAGTAGCAATGATCATATTGCCAACTACGCTGTAAGATGCTGGCAAGAACCAATCGATAAAATTCTGGATCATGCCAACGATGCCACAGATCATCGGAATCGACATATATAAAGCAAATTTCAAGGTTTTGGTCAAATATGCATTCACCTGTTCGTAATTGCCTTTATGGAAGACATTGGTAACCCTAGGCAGCATCACGCTACCGATCGAGGTAATGAAAAACAAGAACATCTTTACAAATTTCTGAGCCTGTTCATAGAAGTTAACCTCTTCCATCACCGGTCCAAGATATCCTAACATCGTGATATCTAGCACTGAATAAACGCTGATAGCGATCTGCGGGATGAACAAAGCAATATTAGGTTTGAAATGCCGCAATACGCCTTGCACGCTGACCTTGCAAAAATCAACATAATGTCGCAGCTGCGCCCACATGATAAACTGCCCTAAAACACCTGACAGCGTATTGATCAAGATAAATTTGACCAGATCCTGCGGACCTTTGACAAAGATAAAGATCAGCACGATGCCAAAGATCTTAACAAACATATTGCGTAAGCTAGCTTTCTTAAAATCCTCGACCCCGTAGAAAAACCAGGTGATATCCAAAGCAACGCTAAATAACGTAATGCCCTGCAATGCTAGATACAAGAAATATTCACTATTATTAAGGAATAAAAAACCGACATAAACAATGGAAGAAACGATCATGCTAATAAACTGCATGGTAAAGATTTCCCAAAAGGTCGTTGATAATTCATGGCGTGAATCACGAACCTTAGCGATCTCCCGATTACCATAGATATTAACGCCCATGATCCCAAATAATACGAACCATTGCGCTAGATTTGAGGTCCAGCTGTTGATCGACAACACTTCAGCACCCATTACCCTAGTAAGATAAGGAGTCGTAATAAATGGCGTTATGACCAGCAACATCTGATATAAAACTGAGTATATATAATTTTTAACTAATCTTCTATCCATAAAATTCACCATTGCCATTATACCATCCATGCCTCAAAAACTAAACCTTAAAAAAATTCATGATCTTGTCGTTAAGTTGAAAAAAAGTTAGGTTTTTTTAGCTATGAACCGAAAAAATATTTTTATAATTCTTATTTTATCATAAATAATAAGCTAAATTAGTGTATAATTAAACCATCGAACAAAAGGAGTATTAATAATATGTACGAAAATCAAACAAGCTTTAAAAATCTGGATATTGATGAATCAATAGCCTTGCGCAAGGAACTAATCGCCAAAGCCAAGGAAATCGATCCATCAGCTCCATGGTCGCAGATACAACCGCAAATCCAGGACCTACGCAAGACCTGGCGTAAGATCGAATATTTTGAATCAGCTATCGAAGAAGAATTAGAAGAAGAATTTGAAGCGATCTTAAACGTTCCTTCTTCTAAGCACAAAGAAGCCTTAGGAGAAACCAAAAAACAAAAAGAAGAAATCATTTCCCAAGCTAAGCTAGCAGCTAACCTAACCAACTTCAAGGAAGCAACCCAAAAGATGAATGAATTGATGGATGCTTGGAAAGCCTGCCCACGCATGGACAAAGAGACCGATGATCAGCTTTGGGAAGCTTTCAATAATGAAAGACAAAAGTTATTCGACAAGAAAAACGAATATTTCAAGGATCTGCAAAGCAAATTTGCACACAATAAAGCTTTAAAAGAAGAATTGATCCAAAAAGCTGAAGCCCTATGCCACGAAGAAAACTTCAAAGAAGCGATAAAACAAAGCAAAGAATTATTTGAACAATGGAAAAAAACCGGCAGTGCCGGCAATCAGCACGATCAAGAATTATGGGACAAATTCAACGGCTTCCGTGATGAATTCTACAGCAAATATAGCAAATACCGCGAAGAACTTGAAAAAACCTTCCAAGAAAATTATAATCAAAAAATGGAGCTGGTAGCCAAAGCTCAAGAAGTCTTAGCTGCTAATTTCTATTCCAAAGAAAACACCCAGATCATGAAAGATCTGATGAACACTTATAAAACGATCGCAAACGCTTCGAAAGAACTAGATGATAAAGCTTGGGCAGCTTTCAAACAGGTACAAGATCAATACTTTGCCAATATGAAAGCCTATAATGAAAACAAGAAAGAAATGTGGCGTGAACGTATGCTGCAAAACAAACAACGCAAAGAAGAACTGATCAGCAAGCAAAAACGTCAGATCGATTATCTAAATAAAGAAATGGTCTACATGCTAAGCGAAACGCAGGTCGAAGACGCTAAATTAGAAATCGAAGAAAAACAACGTTTTATCGCTGAACTTGAAGCTCAGATCAAAGAAATCGAAGAAAAATTACAATGATCCATTAGCCGCCGATATTGGCGGCTATTTTCGTAAAAGCATTTAAAAATAAGCGATTATAGCTTATAATACCAAAGTGAGGTTTTTAATATGCTCGAAAAAATAAGTTTATCGTTATTTTATGATACTGAACTGATCTTACTGCTATTATTATGTACGATCATCTTTTTTATCGTAACTTTGATATTTACCCGGATCCCTAATAAAAGATCCAAGGAAGAAACTAAAGCTATACAACATAGTTTCTATAACAGCAAGCCGTTTTTAAAGCTCAACAAGAAAGATGCCTATATCATGGTGCTGGTAACCGCGCTCTTTGCCATTATCTGCTTGCATGAGCTAGGCTCAACGATAATGCCAAATACCTATTGGCAGCCAACCACCGAAAATCAAAGCGTTATCCTCAAATTAGCTGATCCCCATTTCAATGATATCTATATCATCGGCCAAGAAGGCGATAATAACCATACCTATGATGGCTATCAGCTTGGCTTTCACGATACCAAGATCTACGGCAGCAATGATAATAAAAGCTATGAACTGATCACTACTTTAGAAGATTATTCATTCTTACAATGGGAGATCATCAGCGGCGATTATAACTATGAATACATCAAGATCGAAACTTCTAACCTGCATACAACAATTACCGAGATCGGTTTTCATCAACAAGATCAAGACGCTTTTATTCCTGTTGAAGTTTATCAGGATATCGATGACCCCTTATATGATGCCAATTTGATGATCGATGAGCAGGATGAGATCCCCTTAAAACAAACATATATGACCAATACCTATTTTGATGAGGTATACCATCCGCGCAATGCCATCGAGATCGTAGAAGGTCAGCATATGTATGCCCATGTTCATCCATTGCTAGGCACTTCCATCATCGCCCTAGGCATCAAGATCTTTGGCGCTAACCCCTTTGGCTTTAGGATCATGGGCGCTTTATTTGGCATCATGATGCTGCCACTAGTTTATATCTTAGGCAAAAGGATCTTTAACAAGACCTATTATGCCGCGATGACGATGATCTTATTTGCTGTTGACTTCATGCACATCACGACCTCCCGCATCGCTACGCTGGAGCCATTTAGCATCTTCTTCATCATCGCCATGTTCTTTTTCATGAGCATGTACTATTATTCATCCTTTTATGATACTTCCTTAAAACGTCAATTTATTTATCTTGCCTTAAGCGGAACCTTCATGGGAATGGCCTTCAGCACCAAGTGGACCGGCTGTTATGGCGCCGTCGGCCTAGCTATCCTATTCTTCGCTAATATCTTTAATCGTTATCGTGAATATCGTTTAGCCAAAAAGATGATTGCCAACGATCAGTTTCCTTTAGCTGATGACATCAATATAGCCCATCAGATCGTTAATACCTTTTATGAAAGGCTGTTTAAGACCATCTTATGGTGCATCCTATGGTTCGTGATCGTTCCGATCATCATGTACTTTGCCATCTATCTGCTTACGCCGGTATGGCGTGATGGCTGGTCGATCAAAAATGTCATCGACCAGATCATCTATATGTATGAATATCACATCGATCTAGAAGCCACCCATCCTTTTGAAAGTGTCTGGTGGCAATGGATCCTCGATATTAGACCGATCTGGTATTATACCGGTTATGAAGGAAATATCTATCATACCATCAGTTGTTTAAATAATCCTTTGCTTAACTGGGTCAGCGTGATCACCCTGCCATTATGCGCATACTTTACCTTACGCTATCGTAACCGCACTGGTTTTTTCATCCTTGTTGGTTATCTGAGCAATCTAGCTCCATGGTTTTTAGTAACACGCTGTGTCTTCAGCTATCATTATTATCCTAGCGTGATCTTTATGATCTTATCCATCGTCTTTATCAGCAAGATCTTGATCCAAAATAAACCATGGGCCAAACGCTACGTCAATTTCTATATCGTAGCTTGCATCATCATTTTCATCATCTACTTACCAATTACCTGTGGTTTTGGCACCACCTACGAATTCTCTCAATTCTTAGAAATCTTCCCAAGCTGGAATTTCTGATCAAAACAATTAAAACAGTTTAATTGATTAAAATGATTCCTCTGAAATAGCCAACATAAATAAAGTTGTTTATTAAAGTGGGAATCTTTTCTTATGGGACGAAAAAGTAAATATAATAGAAAAAATGATACAAGCAGTTTTAGAGTATAGAAATAGTATAAAAGAAAAAAACACTAACATCTTATATATTTCTTCACCATATATCTTTTTGATCTTATCTTACTGATATATAATGAAATAATTATTTTAACTATTTGCTCTCATAAATAAAGATCCTACATATAAAATGCAGGATCTTTATTATTAACCTCTTAATTTAGCATCTAGTTTATTTTGAAGATTATCTAG